>JAYTVG010000027.1:0-9008 GCA_043744135.1 Deltaproteobacteria bacterium
TCGCCAAAGCCATGTCTGAAGAAGAAGTCGAGCGCGAGTTCAAGACCATCTTCAAGGTCTAGCGCCTGCCAGTCGGTCCGGTCGCGGGCCGCGTAACCAGCAGGCGCACCGTTCGCGTGCCGCCTGCCAGCGCCGAGGGGTGATGCGTGCTTGGTCTTGTCGTCGTCTGTTCGCAGTCCACGGGTGCCTTGGCGCCGCACGCGCTGATGGAGCCGCTGCTTGGGGCGCCGTTGTTGGCGCGCGCGATCGCAAGCGCGTTACCCACGGACGAGTCGGTCACGGGTGTGCTCGTGGTCCCGGCCGACCTCGTGGACCGCGTTCGCAACGAAGTCGTTGAGCGCTTCGGCCTTGACGAGATCGACCGGGTCGTCGCTGGCGGCCCTGACCATCATGCCGCGGTGCTCGCGGGCTTAGAGGCGCTCCCAGCTGACGTTGATTTCGTCATCGTCACGGAAGGCGCACGTGCGCTCGCCCCCCTCGGTCTCGTGCAGCGCGTGGTGGCCGCTGCGAGAAAGGGGGACGGTGCAGTGCCTGCGGTCGCCCCCAAAGAAGTCCTCGTCGCGGACGAAACAGGTGCTGTGATGGTCCTCGACATGCGTGCGCAACTGCGCGCGGTCCAAGGGCCCCAGTGCTTTCGCGTGACGTCGCTGAAGGCAGCGCTCGCGCAGGCCGCGAGCTCGGCGTTCATCGAGGTCGAGTTGCTCGCGCAGATGGGCGGGTCGGTGTTGCTGGTGGACGGTGACGTCGACAACGTGCTGTTGCGCGAGGCCGCAGATTTGAGTCGAGCGCTCGAGGTGTTTTCAAGGCGCGCCGTCGAGTTCCCGTTCGTGTATCCGCGCGACCTGCTGCCTGACGATCCGCTCGCCAAGGCCCTCGATCGTCCAGAAGGCACCGTTGTTTCGGGTGCGCCCGTGCAGCGCTCGGATACCCAACAGTGATGTGACGTGGCGACGCAACCGCCGTCCGAGGATCCCGCAAGCGCCGCGCCGACAACCGTCGACGACGGCATGCTCGACGCGTTCGTCACCGGCAAGCAGTCGGTCCACCCGGTGCGTGTGGTGCTCGCGATCGCGACCTTGCTGATCGTGACGTTTGTGTTGTGGCCCACACGCGACGAGCTGTTGACGCACTTTCGGCGCGCGCCGGTACGGGATATCGCCGATTCGTCGTCGCTGCGTGTCGACGTTGATTTGCCGCTGGACTGCATCGCGCGCGTGCACGGCGTGCTCGGCAACCGCGCGGCGAAGATCGAAGGCTGGCGGCGCGGTGCGCTTCGCATGGGACCGATTGAAGTGCGTCAGGTGGTCGGCGCCCCCTTGTTCGTCGAATTCGATCCCGCGCGGCATCACCTCGGCGCATTCTCCGAAGCGGAGCTCACTGGGCGCGTGACCTCGTTTGGCCCCGACACCGACATTCCCGAGGTGCGGGAGTTCTTGTTGGCGCAGGGGATAGAGATTGCGCAAAACGCTCGCCTCCTGATCCTCGACGAGGGGCCAGGGCTGATGACGCGTTATCTATTTGGCTGGACACTCGGGCTGACCCTGCTGCTGCTCGCGTTGTTGTCGCTGCGCAACCGACCGCGACGTTAGCGGATTACTTCATTTCCCAAGGTCGGTGAGTCCACCGTGCGAGAAGGACCCAGCAAACTCACCGACCTGCAAGCTGGATCAGCGTGCCGGCGCGACCACCGCCGATGGACGCGGCTGCACGTCGACACCGGCGGGCGCGAGCCGTTCGACCAAGACGCGGGCCAAGCGCTGCGCTCGGTCGCGCGCGCGCATGCGATCGTTGAGCAACTGCGTCTGCAGATTTGATCCCATACCGATCGCCGCGAGCTCAAACACCACAAGCTCGATGTCGGCGTCGTCGCGCAGGTCGCCGACGCGGCGCGCTGCCACCAACGTTGAGCGAAACAGCGCCTGCAACTTGCCGAAAAACGCCGCCACACGATCGCGCACGGCGCCGGGTCGCCCGTCAAACTCGTGCGCTGCGGCGGTGAAAAAGCAGCCGCCCTCAAACGTGCGCGACGCCATGTAGTCGACGTAGCCATGGACCATGCTGCTGACGCGAGCGAGCCCCTCGGGCTCACTGCGCATCGGTTTTGTGACCGCGTCCATAAACATGCGCTCGGCCTCGTCGATGATGGCGAGCTGCAGCGCCTCTTTGCTCCGAAAATGCGCAAACAGCCCGCTTTTGGACATCGACGTGGCCTTCGCCAGCGTCGCCAAACTCATCGCTTCAAGGCCCTCCACAGAGGCGATTTGAACTGCGGTTTGCAAGATGCGCGTCTGGGTTGCGGCCCCGCGCGGCCGCCCCGGTGCGTTTGGTACTGTGACCATGTGTTCTCCCCCTGGTCGCCGCCACACCCCCGTGCCGAACGACCGCGCTTAGGATAGGCGACCTGGCGCCAAAGGCTTCATAAATCGCATCGCACTGTCCCATTGTGTTGCGTTGCGGGGCGGCAAAATCCAAGCGTGACGGGAGGCGGTGCTGGCTTTTTCGCGCAAACTGTTGCAACGAACGCCACGACGACGCCGCGCCTACGCACAGGGACATCATGACGACCGAAACCGCACGCGATCCGAAAAAAACTCCTGCACTGCCGACGCTGCACAGCAGCGCCATCGCTGTCGACGCCACCGAGCGCTTGCGCTGGTACCGCCTGTTGTACACCACGCGCGCCATGGACACGCGCGCCAGCACGTACATCCGCCGTTCGATGGGCTGGAGCTACCACGCGCGCTGCTCGGGCCACGAGGGCATTCAGATCGCCCTCGGCTTGGCGTTTCGTGAAAAGACCTCGACGTCGGGCGATTTCCTGTTTCCCTACTATCGCGATTTGGGCACCACGCTCGCCGCTGGCATGACGCCGTACGAGATGTTCTTAAACGGCCTGTCGCGCGACGCGGACCCCTGTTCGGGCGGCCGGCACATGTCAAACCACTTCGGCAAGCCCGCGATCGGCATCCCAAACGTCTCGTCGTGCACCGGCAACCATACGTTGCACGCGGTCGGCGTGGCGCGCGCCATCAAGTACTACAAACACGATGGCATCGCGTTTAGCTCGCAAGGCGAGTCGTCGGCGTCTGAGGGCTATTGTTTTGAGGCGTACTCAGGTGCCGCGCGCGACCAGCTGCCGGTGGTGTTCGTCATCCAAAACAACAAATACGGCATCTCGGTGCCGGTGGCGCAACAGTCAAGCTCGCCCAACGTTGCGGACAATTTCCGCGGCATCAAAAAGCTCACCGTCATCGATTGCGACGGCACTGACATCTTCGACTCGATGCGCGCCATGAAAGAGGCGACGGCCCACGCGCGCGGTGGCAAGGGACCGGTGATGGTGCACGCGCAGTGTATCCGCATGGGCGCCCACTCCAATTCAGACGCACAGGATCTCTACCGCACACCCGCCGAAATCGCCGACGCCCTGTTGCTCGACCCGGTGCTGCGTATGCGCCAGCACATGCTCGACAAAAAGCATGCGGATGACAGCACGCTCAAAGCGCTCGAAGCGGAGGTCGACGCCATGCTCGACGTCGAGAGCCTGCGCGCCGAGGAGGCCCCAAAGCCCACGGCGTCGAGCGTGTTTGATTTTGTCACCCCGCCCGCCATCGATCCCGTTGCCCTCGGCCTTGACACCCAAGCGCCCGAGGGCGAGCCCACCGAAAAACTGCGTGAAGCCGTCACGCGTACGCTCATCGAAGAGTTCAAGCACAACCCCGACACGTTTTGTTGGGGGCAAGATGTCGCGTCAAAAGACAAGGGCGGCGTTTTCAACCTACCCAAAGGCATGCTCCCGGCGTTTGGTCCTGAGCGCGTGTTTAACGCACCGATCGCGGAAGACTTCATCGTCGGCACCGCCAACGGCATGTCGCGTTTTAAGCCCGAGATTCGCGTCGTCATCGAGGCCGCGCAGTTCGCCGACTACGTGTGGCCCGCGATGGAACAAGTGGTCGAGACCAGCCACGACTACTGGCGCAGCAAGGGGCAGTTTTCGCCCAACATCGTGTGTCGGCTGGCCTCGGGCGGCTACATCACGGGCGGCTTGTATCACTCGCAAAACGTCGAGGCGATCATGAGCCACCTGCCGGGCATCCGCGTGGTGGTGCCGGCGTTCGCGGACGACGCCGCGGGACTGCTACGCACCGCGATTCGCTCTCAGGGGCTGACGTTTTTTTTGGAGCCAAAATATTTGTACAACCGCCCTGAGGCCAAGTCACCGACGACGTCCGATCGCTTCGCGGTGCCCTTTGGCAAGGGGCGCGTGCGCAAAAGCGGCACCGACGCCAGCATCATCACCTACGGCAACACCGTGCACTTCGCGCTGCGCGTCGCCGAGCGGCTTCAAGCCGAAGGACACAGCGTCGAGGTGTTTGACCTGCGCAGCATCAAGCCCCTCGACAGCGAGGGCATTTGTGAGTCTGTGCGCCGCACAGGTAAGGTCTTGATCGTGCATGAAGATCACCTGTTTCAAGGCGTCGGTGGCGAGGTGGCAGCGATTATCGCGGACGCATGCTTCACGGACCTCGACGCACCAATCAAGCGGGTCGCCGCACTCGATATCCCGATCGGGTTTTCGCCGGTGCTAGAGCAGGCGACGCTCCCCAACGAGGCCACCATCGAAACGGCACTGCGCGCGTTGTTGGCGTTTTAGCGCGCGATCAAAACGGGTTGCTTCGGGGCGGGCCGCCGGCCACCAGCGTGCCAGGCGACAGCTGCAGCAACAGCGCCTGATGCGCATGCATCACTTTGCGCCGCAACTCTTCGATGCGCGCCGTCAAGATTTGCTGGGCGCTGCCCTCGGGGATACGCGCCGGGTCCAAGTCGCGCATGCGCAGCGCGTACGCTGCTTCAATCTCGCTGTGATCTGCGTCCACGCTGACGCCGAGCACTTGGCGCGGCAACGACAGCGGTTTCATCCGCAGATACAGCGCAAAGATCTCTTCGCGCGCAAGCGTCTCCGCCATCGACGTGCTGGCGGGCAGTGAGGCATTGGCATCAACGAGCGTGACGTCGGCGCCGTCGTCGTGCGCGATCGCCTGGTCAAGCGTAACGCCGCCCTGCGACGCGCGCGGATGGCGCTGTAGTGCGATGAGATGCGCGTCTTGCAAGGCCACCAGCACCAGCGTGCCCATAAACGGGTCGAGCGCCGCCATCGTCAGCACGTCGCTGACCGTGCGCGTGCCGTCGATGATGTCGGGCAGCGCCGCGCCGCGCACAAACGGCGCGAGTTTTTCGTGAGCCGAGGCCAAACCCGGCTGAGGGATCGCAAACAGCGTCGCCAGCTCCACCGACAACGACATCAGCCGCGCGGGCGCGAGGGTTTTGCGGCGCGACTCCAAGATCAAGCCGAACGGGTTGAGGCGCAGCAGTGGCGCGACGTCCAAAAACGTTTTGTCCTCAATAAACCGGTAGCGGCCCGTCACCGCCGCGCACAGCGCCAAGGTGGCGTCTCGTACGATGGCACGCATGAACTCATGCATCGATGTTGCGGTGAGCGCACCGCGCTGCACGAGATCGCGCAGCAGCTGACCCTCGGGCACGGCGTCGAGCACCGCGGTCGGCGACAACATCGTTTTGTGCACGAGCTTTTCGTGCAGCCCGGCGTCGCCGCGCGGGTCCTTGGTCCACACCGGGTCGCCGTTGTAAAAAAACAGCACCCCCGACGCCGGGCCGTCATCGATCTCAAGTCGCCCGGTCAAGTCCTGGCCGAAGATCGCCATCAACAACGCCGGGCCCATGCCGCCGTCGAGGGTGCCTTCGAGCGTGTCGCGCGGGACTTCATCGTGCGACGCGGTGGGCTGGTCGGCGTCGGCGAGCGTGTTGGCGGCGATCACGGTCTGCTCGACTGATGCGGGGGTGTGGCTCGCGGACAACGCCGCCACTGGCGCTACCGTCGCGAGCGGCGTGGTGTTGGCCGCGTCGATGCGCAGCGTTTGCGGCTCGCCGGCGGCCGGACCCGGTTGCTCGCGTTGTTGGTCGTCGATGAAGCGGGCAATCTCAGCGGGCGGGATCTCCGGCGACAACACCGAGACCGCCGTCCCCAAGATGCCCGCGATGCTGCCCATTTTCGTTGCGTCGCGGCTGATGACGATCAGCGAAATCTCGGGATGCCGCCGGCGCGCCAGCTGACACAGGCCACGCAAGCTCAACGTGCGCGGCCCCTCGGCAGCGACGACGGTGCCGAAATCCGCGCGGCCCAGCGCAGCCATGGCGGCGAACGAATCGCTGACGTCCAAGTACCGCAAGCCGCGATCGGCGAGCGCTTGCGCTATCGCCTTGCGCCGCGGTTCGACGTCATCCACCACAAGGGTACTTTTCGCGCGCGTGTTCACAGGGCTCCCGACGTATCATCGCTCGGGTGGGCGCTGATGCCCAACTCGGCGGGCGGCGCGACGCCTCAGAGACATATCATAGGTGGCTACATAGCTGAGCCATTGCCGAACCGCGGCGATCGGCTACCGGTGAACGACATGGCCACCCGCACCTCGACCACTTCGATGCCGCATTGGCTCGCGTGCGCGCTCGATGTGCTCGCGCGCGCCGCCGCAGAGCCTCACGTGCCGCTGGAGCGGTTGCTGCCGCAGGTGGTGCGCCCGGCCGGCCTCGGGGCCCGCGAGCGGCGTCAGGTCGGCGATGTGGTGTTTGCGATCCAACGCCGTGGCGAAGGCTTGCGCGACGCGGTCTTTGGGGCTGCAAAAGCCTGTCGCGCGCCCAAACTCAAACCGCGCGAGACCCACCTGCTGCTCGCGTTGTACGCCGCCCAGAACCTCGACCTCGCGCCCGACGACGTCGGATGGCTGCCCGCGGAACTTTTGCGCGTGTGGGGAGAACTCGACGGCGTCGCGCCCGCGCCCGCGGCGTTGCCGATATGGCTGCGCGAGCGCTTGACCCACCTCGACCCATCCGACCTCGTGGCGCTGTCGCAGCGCGCCCCTTTGGCGCTGGCTGTCGACCTCAACAGCACCACCGTGTCCGCGGTGCTTGACGCGCTGCGGGCCCTCGACGTGCAGGCGCAGCCAAGCGCGCTGGTGCCGACTGCGATCCTCGTGGACGGGCGCGTGCGCCTGCAGCGGCTCGCGATGCACGACAGTGTGTGGCCAATGGACATCGGCAGCCAAATCGTCGCGTTGGCGATGCCCATGACAGGCGACCAGCCCGTCGTTGATCTTTGCGCAGGTGGGGGCGGCAAGAGCCGCTTGATGGCGTCACGCGGGGCGCAGGTGATTTCGGCAGACATCGCCTCAACAAGGCTGCGTGAGCTGGCCGACCGCGGAGGCGCATGCGTCCAAGCGGACGCGCTGGCGCCACCCTTTGCGCCGCGCAGCCTGCGTGCTGTGTTGGTGGACGCGCCGTGCTCGGGGACCGGCACCCTACGGCGTCACCCGGATCTAGCAGCGCGCTTGACGGCGGCGGACGTCGACCAATACGCAGCGCGCCAAACGGCCTTGTTGACGAGCGCGGCGTCGCTGTTGGCACCGGGCGGTGTCCTCGTGTACGCGACGTGTTCGCTGCTGCAGCAGGAAAACGACGCGGTCGTCGATGCCGTGCTGGCCACAGACGCAGAGCTTAGGCCCACCGCGCTTGCGCCGCTGTGGGGTGAGCGAGTGGTGGGCCTTGACCCGCTGGCCTGCCGCCAGCTGCTGCATCCGGCACGGCACGGCACCGACGGCTTTTTCATCGCCGCGCTAACGCGGTGACGCCGACGTCACGCAATCAGGTGAATAGCTCGCCGCTGGGCCACGCGAGTTGCTATGCTGTCGGCAGCGAAGCGAGGTTGGTATGTTTGGTATCGGCGCCCCAGAATTGTTGATCATCCTGTTCATCGTGTTGTTGCTTTTTGGCGCCAAGAAGTTGCCCGGCTTGGCGCAGAGCCTCGGAAGCTCGGTGTCGTCGTTTAAAAAAGGCATGCGCGGCGAAGCGGAGGATCCAAAGACCATCGACGCGCGCGCCGACACGCACGAGCCGGTGCCGGTGCAAAAATCAACGAGCCACCAAGAGTAGATACTAGGTCGGTGAGCGAACAGCGGCCACCACGCCCGCTACTCGACCGTCCACGCCGTTGTTCCTGGTGCATCGCGCAGCGAGACGCCGAGCGCGGTCAACGCGTCGCGCGCAGCATCGGCGGTCGCGTAGTCCTTGGCAGCTTTCGCCGCGGTGCGCTGCGCAAGCAAGCGTTCGACGTCCTCCTGTGCGATGCCGCGCATCTTCATGCGCAGCACGCGCTGTTCGGCCAAAAACGCCGCCGCATCCGCTTCACCCACGCCGAGCACCTTGGCCATCTCGTCGAGCATGGTCGCGCACTCGCGCAACAGCAGCGCGCGGTGGGCGGGCTTGAGTTTTTTGCCGATGACCTCGTGTTCGCGCGCGGCCACCAATAGGTTTGCCACCTGCAACACCTCGGTCAGTGCCGCCAGTGCTTTTGGCGTGTTGAAGTCGTCGTTCATGCCGTCGACGAAGTCGTTCCACGGCGCAAACGGCGCGCCCGGTTTGCCAAACGCCGTTTGGAGGTTCGGCCCATCTTGCGGCGCAGTGTGCTCGAGGAATTCCGCGATCCGCAGCTTGGTTTCATACAGACGCAGCACGCGCCTTTCTGCGTCCTCAACGAGGGTATCCGCAAACGCGATCGGGCCGCGGTACTGCGTGCCCAACAACAGCAAACGCAACGCTTGCGCGGTGTAGCGTTCAAGCACCTGACGAATGGTGAAGAAATTGCCCACCGACTTCGACATTTTTTCGCCGTCGAGGTCAACGAAGCCGTTGTGTAACCAATAGCGTGACATCACGTGGCCATTGGCGGCCTCGCTTTGCGCCAACTCGTTTGTGTGGTGCGGAAACAGCAAATCCTTGCCGCCGCCGTGCAGGTCGAAGCTGACGCCCAGGTGCTTTTTCGCCATCGCTGAGCACTCGATATGCCAACCCGGGCGGCCGCGGCCAAACCGCTCATCCCACGCGATTTCACCCGGCTTGGCACTCTTCCACAGCGCGAAATCGACCGGCTCTTCTTT
>JAYTVG010000028.1:0-9004 GCA_043744135.1 Deltaproteobacteria bacterium
AGGGCGTCTTGGTGAAGTGCGGGCAACGGAGCCGCGGGGGCCACGACGTGGATCTCCGGTTGATATTTGTCGATGAGCAAGCGCTCGCCGGCAGCATAAAATTGGTACACCCCGTACGGCTTGCCGACGTAGCGGCCATCGGACGCTGCACCGATGACGATTGACGGCCGCAGGATCAAAAACGGTACCCCGCTGTCCGCGACGCACGCCTCGGCGTCGCGCTTGCTGCGCGTATAGTCGGTCGGATCTTTCAGCGGCGCAGCGTGCAGCACCTCGCCGATGGTGTCTTCGGTGTAGCCAGCGCTAAACGCCGTGGAGACAAACACGAAACGCGCGATGCCCACGGCTTTCGCCACCTGCAACAGATTGTTGGTGAACTTGACGTTGACCTCTTCAAGCACCGCGGTGTTGAAATAGTCGACGCTGCCGGCGGCGTGCACCAAGGTATCGACATCGTGCTGTTTGCATAAGGCGTTGAGCGCGTCGACGTGCGTCACATCGTCGAGCGGCACCAGCGTCAAGCGCGCCATCAAAAGCTCGATGTCCGCCACCACCATGCCGCGTGCGTGCAACTCGTCAACGATGGTGCGGCCGGCGTCCGCTGCGCTGTGTTTGGTGCGGATGGGCGCGACCACGCGAGCCGCCGTGCGCCACAGCAGTGTCGCGCACAGGTTTGAGCCGAGCAGACCCGTCGCACCCGTCACCAGGGCACAACTCGGCAGCGCACGCGGCGCCAACAACACTTGCGATGATCCAGACATGTGGCTAGTCGATTGCAGACTTGCACCCAGCGTTGCAACCCTGTGCGTGCAAATTCACCGACCTTGGGAGGTGAACAAAGTAATTCACCGACGGTGAACAAAGTAATTCATCGACCTTGGGAGATGAACAATCGAATTCATCGACCTTGGGAGATGAACAATCGAATTCATCGACCTTGGGAGATGAACAATCGAATTCATCGAACTTGGGAGATGAACAATCGAATTCATCGAACTTGGGAGATGAACAATCGAACTACAAATGCATCAATGCGCCGGTGAGATGAATGACAAGCTTGCGCCGTTCAATCCCCAACCCCGTGCACATGGGCAGCAGCTCCGACGTCAAGTCCCCCATCAAATCCGCGAAGCTGATACCGAAACGTTCGCCAAACACCGCGTCGACGCCCTCGCCGAGTTGGTCCAGTTGCGACAACACCGCCGTGGACGCATCGACAAACGCGGCAAACAGCGTGTCACCGGTGCCGATGCGGGCGGCGATTAACGCCGGCACTTGCTCAAGCACGGCCGTCGCCGACGCCACGCCCATGCTCGCGAGTGTTTTGCTGTCGGCGTCGGCCGCATCGCTTTGCGTGATGCGCTCGTAAATGACGCGACCGAGTTGCTCAAGGACCAGGCCCTGCACCAACAACGCACCGTGCGACTGCTGCGCCACTTGCGCGAGCAGCCGCGCGACTGGGCTTGCCAGCGGCGTGGACTGCAGCGCGCGGTCATCTTTCACCCGTGCGGCCAACTGCGCCACGAGCTGTTGCTTTTGCGGCACGTTGAGCGTCGGCGCATCGCGCAGGTAGACGCAAGCAGCCAGGTCTTCGAAGCCTTTCATCATGGAGAACAAGGCGTCTTGCAACTCGCGGTTGCTGAGGGCGGCGTTCGCGGTGGCGGGAGCTGGCACGACGCTGTTCATTTGGTCTTTTCACCACGGCGGTATTTGCGGATCAGCGGCATGAACAGCGAGATGACGTTCTTGCTGGCTTTCTTGCTCGGCACACCGACGCGCTCGAGCAGCGTCGTGTACTCATCCATCATGATGCCCGCGCAATCCGCGCCCGATAGCCCGATGACGTTGAGGTACTCGGCGATGTTCATCATCGAGCCGCCGATGCAGTCGACGCCTTGCACGTTGACGCGCTCCGCCAACGCCGTGAACTCGTCGTCGGCATCAAAAAATCGCAGGCGCAGGTACCGCGTGATCCAGTCGACATGGTAGTGCTCCTCGTCGAGCGCAGTTTGAAACACTTCGCGGGTGCCGGGGTATTTGTCCGCGATCTTCAAAAATGGCTCGTACGTCGCGATCGCCATGCTCTCGACGATGAACCCTTGCACGACCGCGAGCGCATCGAAATCTTTGGCGGCGAAGTGCTCCTCCACTTGCGACCACAAATACCCGAGCTCATTTTCCGCGAACGCGCGATCAGGCTCGATGCCGTTTTTCAAGCCAGCCTCGTGAAACCACGTCCCGTGCTTGCCTTCCATCGACGCAAACTTCTTCATCAGTGGCTGCAGCTCAGGCTTGAGCTGTCCCATCATGGTGTAGATTTTGGCGGCGAGCTTCTCACCAAAAACCGCCAAGCCGATCAACTTCGCGGTCGATTCGGACTCGAGTGCGGAGCGCGGCGGCGCGGCTGCTTGCGAGGAGGGGACGGATGTGAGGGAGGCAGCAACCACGGCGATCTCCTGGTGAATTCAGTTGCACGTTGCCGGTTAAACGAGGGCGCGGCAATGGGATAGGCGCGCGGCGCGGGATCGTGGCGCGGGATCGTGGCGCGGGCAGTCGCCGCCCACGCAAAACGCTGTTACGGTCGCGTCCCGATGTTCGTCGCGCTGACCCGTTTGGCCCTTGACCATCCCCGGCGCGCAGTCGGGGTGGCGTGCGCGACCTTGCCGCTGTTGTTGTGGTTTGGCGTCACGGTGTTTGACGCGCTGCGCACCGGCGGCTTTGACGACGACAACGCCGAGTCGGCGCGCGTGCAACAATTGCTGCAAAGCGAGCTGTCGGCGGGGCGCGCTGACCTCATCGTGCTGGTCTCGGGCAAAGGCGAAGACGCCGTCGACGATGTGGAGACGTACGCGAGCGTGCTGGCGATAGTCGCGCTGTTGGAGCACGACCGTGACGTGGTGGCTGTGCAGGGGTACGGCTCCACCGGCAGGCCTGACTTCGTCACCGCCGACCACCGACGCAGCGTGGAGTTGGTGACGCTGCGCGGCGCGGAACGCGAACAGGTGCAAGCAGCGTTGCGGTTGATGCCACAGCTGCGCGCCATCGATCCGGCGCTGTCGCTGCAGTTTGGTGGCTTTGTGCCCGCGAACTTGGCGCTCAACCGCACCGTCGCGCACGACCTGCGCCGTGCCGAGCTCATCGCGTTCCCGCTCACGGCCGCGCTACTCGCGTGGATCTTCGGCAACTTGCTCGCCGCACTCATCCCGGTGTTGTTGGGGGCATTTTCCATCGTGGGCGCGTTCGCCGTGTTGCACGCGGTGTCCGCCTTCACTGACGTCAGCGTCTTTTCCTCCAACATGGTGACGGTGTTGGGCTTGGGCTTGTCGGTCGACTACGCGCTGTTTTTGGTGTCGCGCATCCGCGAAGAGGAGCCGGTGCACGGGCTCGACGACGCCATTGCCATCGCCATGCGCACGACGGGCCGATCGATCGCGTACTCGGGGCTGACGGTGATCTTGAGCTTGACGGGGTTGTTTTTATTTCCGCAGATGTACCTGCGCTCGATGGGCATGGGTGGCATCGCGGTCACGGTGTTGAGCGTGCTGTTGGCGCTCACGGTGCTGCCCGCGCTCGTGAAGATGGTGGGTCCGCGCGTGCTGCACACCACGCTGTGGCGCAAAAAGCAGGCGCCACGCGCGGTCTCACTCGTGCACGCCATCGACGACGACAACGACGTCTGGGCGCGGTTGGCATTCGTGGTGATGCGCCGACCGCTCGTGGTTGCGACCGTCGTGACCGCGCTGTTGGTGTTGTGTGCTGCGCCGTTTTTGCGCTTTTCGCCCTCGAGCCCCGACGTGCGGATGTTGTCGGCTGACGTTGAGGCGCGCCAGGTGAGCGACATCCTTGAACGGGAATTCTTGAAGCACCGCAGCACGCCGCACGAGGTGATTGCGAGCAGCGACGCGTCGCTGTTGACGCCGCAGGGCATCACCGCCCTACACGCTGTCGTGCAGCAGATCAAAGCAATCCCCGGCGTCGTCGCTGTCACCAGCGTGTTTGACATCATCCCAGGCGTGTCGCGCGACACGTACGTCAAAGCGCTCGCGCGACCCATCGCCGAGCGCGATCGCGCGCTGTTGGGGGTCGACCGCCTGCTTGCACAACACAGCGCGCGCATCGCAGTCATCAGCGCGCACGAGCTGGACTCCGCGGAGGCGCAGCTGCAAGTGCTGCAACTTCGCGCGCTGTCGAGCCCAACGCTGCGGGTGCAAGTAGGCGGCGAGGCGGCGCGCTTGTTCGACCTCAAACACGACATCACCCGCCGCACCCCGTTCATGTTGGCGCTGGTCAGTCTGGTGATGTTCGTGGTGCTGTTTTTTGTCTTTGGCTCGGTGGTGTTGCCGATCAAAGCGATCATCATGAACGTCTTGTCGCTGTCGGCCTCATACGGCGCCATCGTTTGGGTGTTTCAAGACGGCAGGCTTGAGGGCGTGTTGCGCTTTCAGTCGCTGCACACCACCGACGCCATGCAGCCAATTTTGATGTTCGCGGGCGTGTTTGGCCTCAGCATGGACTACGAAGTGTTGTTGCTGAGCCGCATGCGCGAGGAATTTGTGCGCACCAACGACAACGATCTCGCGGTCGCACGCGGCTTGACGCGCACCGGCGGCCTCATCACCAGCGCGGCGTTGTTGTTGGTGGTGGTGATCGGATCGTTTGCCACCTCAAGCATCCTCATCATCAAGGAGCTTGGCGTGGGCATGGCGCTAGCGATAGCACTCGACGCCACCATCGTACGCGCGTTGCTCGTGCCCGCCACCATGAAGCTGCTCGGCCGCTGGAACTGGTGGGCGCCGGCGTTCATGCGCAAGCTGTGGGTGCGCAGCGGCTTTCATCGCCACTGATCACGATGAGCTGTGCGCCGCACAAACGCCAGCGGCCCGCATCAAGCGGGCCGCCGAAACAAAGCGCAACGTCAAACTCAGGGCCCAACATCAACGTCAACGCCAACGTCAACCTCAACGTCAACTCCAACGCCAACGTCAACCTCACAAAGGGAACGGACCTGACGCACTGTGCGTGTCGCTGGCTAGGAGGCTCGCGAGGAGCGCAAGGAACATAGTTCCTCTATGTGACTGCACAGTGCGTCAGGAGCAGTGATCGATGGTTTGGGTTCCGTTTGGGGCTACATGCACTTCGCACGTCTGGCCTGCGCCACCTTCGACAAAGGTCGTAAAGCTGCCTTGCGCCGAACCGTCCACGGCGAACAGCAGCTCGCCTTGTTGGTCGACGGCGAGGTCGGTGTTGGCGTCGTCAAAGCTCCAGCTTTCAAGCGTGCTGCCGTCGCTGTGGATGACGTCGTTGACGCGCATCAACGAGCCATCTTCAAAGTGCTGGTCGTAGCTGCCGGCGCCCGAGAAGTCCGCGTTGTAGGCGTACGAGCCCTCGAAATCGACGTCGACAGCGTTACCGAACGTGTCGGTGGTAAACGTGTACACCGACGTGCCGTCGACAGCGACCGCGTAGCTGTAGTCGCTCGAAAAGCCGTCGCCTTCAAAGTGCACGTCTTGCACGTAGCTGCCGTCAGGCGACGACACCAAGTCATCGGTCCAGTCCGGACTCACGTCAGTGTCGGGGTCGTCAAAGGTCTGCACGCCATCAAACGACAAGCCGTCTGCGCTGCTGAGGCCTTGCGTGGTGTACACGCCGTCGCGCATATGCCAGGTCTCGTTGAGGTCGTAGTCGCCAGCGGCGTCGATGACGTACACGATGTGGCTGTCTTCTGAGTTGTCGTCGCGCACGCCGTCATACACTTGGGTGGCCAAGTCGTCAGAGGAGTCGACGGTGAAGTGCCACACCAACACGTTGCCGTTTTCCGACGTGCTGATTTGATCGTACGCGCCGTCGCCGCTTTGATCTTGCGTCCCTTGTGTGACGACGCTGGCAATGCCGCCACCCGCAGCGCACTGCCACCGCGTCACAAACGCGCCCGTGGCGGGATCGTAGGTTTGCTCCGTGAGCGCGCCGTTGAGGCAGTACTCGCGCACGCCATCAGTGGCGTCGCTGTCGCTCGACGACGGCTCCGACAACGCTTGCGCCACGCGCTGCGGGCCTTGCGGCAACACCGGATCGCGGGCGTGCTTGACGGTGGGCACGGCGTTGGTGCACGCCAGCGGTGCTGCGAGCAGCGCGAGGGTGATGAGGTGGCTTGGGCGGGGGATCGATCGGTGCATGGCGTCTCCTGTTGTAGCGCCCCGTGCGGCGGGCGTCTTTCATCCGGTGCGGCGTGTGCCGTCCACGGCACGTTTGATTTCAACTGCCGTGCCAGCGCGCTCAACGCGTTTGCTCGGCCGCGGGGCGTAAACCGAAGCAGCGCGGGTGGCTGAGATCCACCACGGCGCCAAGCGCTGGCGCATTTGAGCCGGTCGGGCACGACCGCCGGCGCCGAGGGCCATGACGGGGCCACGCGATCGGGGTACAGATCTTGAACGCACCCTTGTATGCGTCTTGCCCCTGTCCGTGCCTGCGTGTTGGTGTGTGTGGTGACCTCGGCGGTGACCGCAGCGCCGTTGCTGCGCGCGCAAGACCTCGACCAAGCCGACGACAGCGCCGCACCGCAAGCGCTGGTGGTCGACGTCTCAGCAAAAGACACGGTGGTCGTGACCGGCGACGAGCTGTTGCGCCGCGGCTTTCGCACGTTAGGCGACGCGTTGGTGTTTGAGCTCGGCGTGGTGCGAGAGCGCGGCGGGCGCGGCTTGCGCTACAGCGTGTTTGGCATCGTCAGCGGCATGGCGCTGATGGTCGACGGCGTGCCGCAACAACTCGACGGCGAACGCGCGCTGCTCGACGTCGACGAGATGGTCAATCTGGCCGACGTGCAGCGCGTCGAGATCGTGCGGGGACCGGCGTCGAGTCTGGCCGGGGCGGGCGCGCTGACGGGCGTGGTCCGCGTGTTCACGCGCACTCCGGGCACCACCGGCGCGCGGGCGCGCGTCAGCGGCAGCGCGTTTGTCAGCTCCACCGCGCCGGAGCCTATCGCAGGTGCCGAGCACGAGATGTCCGGCGAAGCCACCGTGCGCCAAGACGCGTACGCGGCGCGGGCGTCGGTGCAGCTGCGCAGCGGTGCGCCGATGCGCTGGCGCATGCACGCGGTCCCCACGCGCTTTGAGCGCACACCTGGCACGACGCTGCCGGTGAGCGCCACCGACCTCGACGTCACCGGCGACAACGACGACGCGCTGTTGTCGCGCGCGACCGTGCAAGCCCACGACGTCGTCGTTGACGTGGCGTACCGGCGCACCTTGCAACTGTCCCCCATCTCAAGCGTGAGCCATGGCTTGCTGGACGATCCCCAACAGACCCGACGCGAGCAGCTGCGGCTGCGCGCCATGACGCAGCACTACCTCGGGCCGGTCCACGTCGAAGCGGCGGTGACGGCAGGCAGACACGTGCGCGACGACGTGCTGCGGCTGTTTCCGCCCGGCGGTGCGTTTGCCGACGGCGGCACGCTCAACGTGCACCTGCAGACCCTCAGCAGCAACGCCACCGTGCGCGCCGAGGTGCCGTTTTGGTTACACCACCGCGTCATCGTCGGCGCCTTCGGTGACCTCGCGGTGCTGCACGCCGACTCGCACGCCACAAACGCGCGCACCGGCGCAGCGCTGCCCAGCGCGCTGTTGCTCAACGACACGGCCGTCGGCGTGGCCGCAGCCCTGGAGTACCAAGGCGATTTCGCGTGGGGCTTGCACGTCACAGCCGGCACGGCGTTAGGGTGGCGCACCGGCTTTCCCGTCGCACTCGCGCCGCGTCTCGGCGTGGCGTGGGATGCAACCGACGGCGTCAGCGTGCGTGCGGGCTATAGCGAGGGCACGCGCACCCCCGATCGCTTCGACATGATCGCACTTAGCCAGGCGGTCGTGCAAAACCGCATCGTCGACGTCACCGACAACACCACGCTGCGCCCGGAGCACGTACGCGTCGGCGATGTGGCGGTGGCGCTCGCGCCATCCCTTAACTTGCGCGTCGCCGCCCGCGGCTTCGTGTTGCGCCATGAAGATGCGCTGCAAGACGTGGTCAACGTGGGCGTGTTGACGCCGCAAAACGCCAAGCCGCGCTGGCTTTTGGGGGGCGACGGCGAAGCCCGCCTCGCGCTGTTCGCGCAACGCGTGCAGCTGCAGGGCGGTGTCGCGGGCGTGCGCACCATCAGCGGCGCGGACGTCGCGGCTGACGCGTTGACGTCGGTGGCCGATGTCGACGTGCGCGTGCGCGACGCCGTGCACGTCGGCGCGCGCGCGCGTGCGCTACACCGCTTAGGGGCCGCACAACGATCGCCCGACGCTGCCACGTTTGACGCGTACGCCGCCTTCGATCCCGGTGCGGCCCTGAGCGTGTCGGTGGTGCTTCACAACCTCGCTGACGCCAACGAGCGCACCTTTGACCCCGACACGCTGCCGTTTTCCCCTGCGGCGTTATACCCTGGTGCTGGGCGCAGCCTGGTGCTGGCAGTGGAGGGGCGGTTGTAGGTGCGCCTGCCCTTGCCGCTCCTGGTGTCGCTGTTGAGCGCGAGCTTCGCGCTGGGTCCCCACGCGCTCGCCACTGCGCCGACCGATGCGCCAACTGTTGCGCCCCCAAGCGTGCAACCAAACAGCCAGCGCATCGTTGTGCTCGCGGACGCCGACACCAGCACCGTGCGCGAGATGGTGACGGCGTTGTCGGGTGCGCAGCTGTTGTTGCTCAAGGATGCGTCCGCGCGCCTGCAACAAGCCACCGACGACGTGTGGCTGGCGGTCGGCAAAGACAGCGCGCGCGCGCTAGCGGCCTCGCTGCAGGTGCACAAAGCCGCGGTTGGCGTGCGGCGCGCGGACCTGCCGCGCGCCATGTCGGGTGTCACGCTCGACGTGCCGTTCGCGCAGCAGTTGGCGTGGATCGCGCGCGCCTTCCCGGGGCGCGGCCGCGTCTTGGTGTTGCGCGACCCCGCGCGCACCAGCGTCGACGTCGAGTTGGTGCGCGCCGCCACCGCTGCGGGCGTCGCCCTCACGCTCGTCGATGTGCACGCACAAGGCGA
>JAYTVG010000029.1:0-2706 GCA_043744135.1 Deltaproteobacteria bacterium
GGCGAAACCCGCACGGCGTGGCTGCCGGTGTGGGGACAAACCGTCCACCTGCAGGCGGCGTACGGCCAAAGCGAGCAGACGTGCTGTCGCGGACCCGACCGCAGCGCGCGCGTCATCGCCGTCGCCAACAGCGACCGCGCACCCGCGGTGTTTCAGCGCTCCACACCCGTCATGGGTGACACGGGCGCTTTCGCGCAGCAGGACTACGCGATCATCGGCATCGGTGATGTGCTTAGCGCGCAACCGGAGCTGATGGGCGCGTTTGACGTCGTCATCGTGGCGCCCGGCACGCCGGTCCCAAGCGCCGCGCGCCTGGCAGCAGCGCAAGCCGGCGTGCCGGTTTATGACGTCGGCGAAGGGCGCGATCCTGGGCGGGGCGATGGGCCGCGCATGTTGGCACCCTCGACGCTCGACGATGACGAAGCGCTGGTGCGCGCGGTCAGCGCCGATCCGGCGATCGAACAGGTTGCGTCAGGACAAGCCGTCAGCGTCGACGCGCTGTCCGAGGCGATCTCCGCTGGCGTCGCTGACGTGCCGTCGCGTGCGGTGCTGTTTGGCA
Source organism: Deltaproteobacteria bacterium (assembly GCA_043744135.1). Taxonomy (GTDB): domain Bacteria; phylum Myxococcota; class UBA727; order UBA727; family VGSZ01; genus JAYTVG01. The sequence continues at coordinate 560 of JAYTVG010000029.1, forward strand.
TCACCGCTTTGGCTTTGGCGCTGACGGCCATCACGATTGCGCGTAGCCGCACCGTTGGCTGGCCACGCACGTTGTTACGTGCCTGCGTCGTGTGCGCGGCTGCGGGTGGTGCGTTGTTGGTGTTGCCGCGGCTGCTCACACCGGCTGAGCAACGCGCGCGCGTGGTGGTGTGGACGGGGCTGCACGGCGAGATCGAGCTTGGCGCCGAGGCCTTGCGTCCTGATGTGCGCAAAAGCGTGACGTTTGATCTGCCCGGCACGTTTTTAGGGTTGGCTGCGCTCATGCACAGCGGCGGCGACGCGTTTGACATCGAAGTCAGCACCGACCGCCATCGCGTGACGACGCCGGTCACCCCAGGGCGTGGCGTGGTCGCGGTGTGGACGCGCCCGAGCGGTCACGCCTTTGCGCTGCGTGTCGTTGGCGATACGCTCGTCAACGACAGCGACCTTGCGCTCGACAACGTCTACGTTGGCTATGCGCTGGCTGCCGGCGGGTCGATGCCGCCGCACAGCTCGCGACCGCTGAGCGCGTTTGGCCCGGGCCCGGCGGCGCGCCTAGCACCACTTGACGAGCGAGTACTGCATTTGATGGCGGGTGCGTGCTCACCTCCAAGTGACCGCTGCGCGGTCGCGCTCGTGCACAGGCCTGGCGAACTGCTCGCCATCGCAGCGGGCCAGTAACGATTCAACCAGAACTCACCGGTCAAAGTAATTCATCGACAGTGGGAGATGAACAATGCAACCCGCAGCGCAGCTCGACGACGCCATCGCACCAGCAGCCATCCGCACAAGGTCGCTCGTCAAGCGCTACGGCGACGTCCGCGCCCTCGACGGGCTCAGCGTGGATATCCCGGTGGCTGCGTTATGTGGCTTGGTCGGGAAAAACGGCGCGGGCAAGACCACGCTGCTGTCGATCTTGGCGACGCTCGACGAAGACTACGAGGGTGATGTGCAAGTCCTGGGCGCGGAGTTGGCGCACGACATCGACCACGTCCGCCAGATGATCGGTTTCGTGCCCGACCACCTCGCACTTTACGATGCGTTGTCGGTGCAAGAGACGATGGCATTTTTTGCCGCGGCCAGTGGCGTACCCAAGCACCTTCGCAAACGCGCCATCGAGGACGTCGTTGAGCTCTGCGGTCTGGCGGATATCTTCACGCGCTCGTCCGCGGGCCTGTCCAAGGGGCAAACCCAGCGCATCTGTGTGGCGCGCGCGCTGCTGCACCAACCCAAGGTGTTGCTGCTTGATGAGCCAGCGAGTGGCCTTGACCCGCGTGCTCGCATTGAGCTGAAGGAACTCCTTAAGAAACTGGCGCAGCGCGGCACCACCGTGATCGTGTCGTCGCACATCCTCACGGAGCTCGGCGACTTTTGCGATCACGTCGTCATCATGGACGCGGGCAAGGTGGTGCGCGCAGGGCCACTCGCGGAGCTGTCCGCGCAAGCCCACGGCGGGCAACGCCACCTGCATCGCCTGCTGATTGAGCTCGATCGCCCGGCACGCGACGCAGAGAGCCTGTTGCGCGGCATCTCATGCGTTCGCGAGGTCTTTGTGGATGGCACCTTGGCGTCGTGCGTCGTCGATGGCCCGCGCGCGGTCCATGCAACCATCGCCCGCACGTTGATGCAAGCTGACTTCGGCATCTTGCAAATGGCAGTAGAGAAACAAAACCTGGAAGCGCTGTTTTTGTCGGTGACCGCCGATGACAAACACGCCGCACCGACCGCCAACGACCCTGCCCAAATCAAAACGCCGATCAGCCCCGCCGCGCACCTGCCCACGTCGACGAACTCCACCAAGGCTACCCATGACTAGTGCATCGCCCGCGTCGCTGACGTCGCCGCCACCTTCAGCTGACGCGCAAAAACGCGGGATGGCCGCCCGCTTGCGCGCGCTGTTCGGCGACAACCCGGTGCTGCACAAAGACATGCTCATCGCGATGCGATCGCGCGGCTACGCGGTTGTGGTCGCGCTCACGTTTGCGGCGGCATTGCTGGTCGCTGCTGTCGTGCACGGCAGCAGCGAGCACGCGGCCGACGACTTGCGGCAGTACGGCGACCTGTACGCGTCGGGGCGCGCGATGCTGGCCTTTTGCGTCGGTGGCATGTTGTTTTTGGTGAGCGTGTTTTTGACCGCCGCGGCAGCAA
>JAYTVG010000030.1:0-2701 GCA_043744135.1 Deltaproteobacteria bacterium
GCGCTCTCTAAGAAACCCTGCACGTCGTGGGCTTCGCCTTCTTGTTGTGCGCGCTCTTGAAAGGCTGCGGCGGCATTGAGCAGCTCGTGCAGGTTCTCTAAGCGTCCCTCTGCTTCGACGCTCGCTTCTGCCTCCAAGCGCTCAGCCACGCCGCTGCAGGCGATCGCGAGCGCGACCGCGTCTTTGGCCGTGAGCGTGGGTGCTTCAAACAAGCCGCTTTGCGCGCCAGCCGCGCGCGTGACTTTTTGCCCGAGGGCAAACACCGCGCCCGCCACGCCGATGCAGCGCGTGCGCACGCCTTTGTTGAGGTCCGCGTCGTCGAGGATGGCGTCGCTCGCGAGGCCATTTAGGATCGACGTGCCGGCGCGGCGGGCAGCAGCCTCAACTTTTTTTTGCGTGCTGTCGCCGATGCCGCGCGGTACCGCCATCAAAAACCGCAGCGTGTCGACGTCCGACAGGGGGTTGAGTGCGCACCTGAGCGTGGCGATAACGTCTTTGACCTCTTTGCGATCGTAAAAGCGCATGCCGCCAACGACGCGGTAGGGAAAACCGTGGCGACGCAGTTCGTCTTCAAACACGCGCGACAGGGCGTTGGTGCGGTACAAGATGGCGACGTCGTCGAGACTTTTGTGCGCACGGACGTGTTCGGCGATGTCGCTGACGATGCGACTGGCTTCTTGTAGATCGTCGCGCGCGCGGATGACACGCACGGCGCGGCCGCGGCTGCCGGTGGCCTTGAGTGTTTTGCCCAAGCGCACGGTGTTGTGCGCGATGATGCCGTTTGCAGCCTCGAGGATGGTCTGGGTTGAGCGGTAGTTTTCCTCGAGCTTCACCATGCGCGCGCCGGGAACCTGGTCGAGGAACTTCTTCAGGTTGTCCGCCGACGCGCCGCGCCAACCATAAATCGCCTGGTCGTCGTCACCGACCACCGCAACGGTCTTGGCTTTGTTCGCGTAGCTCAGCACGATCTCCGCCTGCACGGCGTTGACGTCTTGATATTCGTCGACGAGCAGGTGCTCGACCTCAGCTTTGACAAACGGCCCCGCCTCACTGTTGAGCAGGTCGCGCCACTTCAACAACAGGCCGCCAAAGTCGAGCGCGCCGATGTCGTCGAGGCGCTTGCGCGAGATGGTGTAGGCCGACAGCGCCCAGTCAAACAGCATCTCGTGGCCCTTGGGGACGGCGTCGGGAGCGAGACCCTCGCTTTGCCAACTTTCGATCAAGTAGCCGATACCCTTGGCGTGATCTTTGGTCAGGTTGAGGTCGGTGACGCAGATGCGCCCGAGCATTCGATGCCAGTCGTCAGCGTCGTAGATGACGAAGCTCGGCAGCACATTCACCGCGCGACCCCAGCGCCGCAAAATACGCGCGGCCAAACCGTGAAACGTACCGACTTGCGTGCGCTGCGCTTGTGCGCCGACCAGCGACAACACGCGCTGTTTCATCTCGCCAGCAGCTTTGTTGGTGAACGTCACGGCCAAAATGCGCTGCGGCGCCACGCGATGCTCGAGCATCAAATACGCCATGCGGTGCGTGATCGCGCGCGTCTTGCCTGAACCCGCGCCCGCCAAAATACACACGGGCACGTCCAAGCGCGTCGCGGCGTCGAGCTGCGCTGCCGACAACACCTGGTCCCAAGCGATTGCGTTCACGTTGTCGACGGTAACAGGACGCCAGATTTTCGCACGCCGCTTGTGACCATGCTTGCCGCGGCTGAGTGGCACGAGGCTGATGCCTGCGGATCGCACGTCGGGGCTGACGCTTTGACCTGACACACACACATCGCACGGGTGCGCGGGGGGGCGATCGGCTAAGCTGACCACGACTTAGGAGTTCGCCATGCGTGCCTTGCCGAAGCTCACGATCGCCGCGTTGGTGTTGGTGCCGTGGGTCCACGGCTGCAACTGCGACGATCCGCTCGCCCGCATCTACCCGTCGCTGGTGGTGACGCCGCAAAGCGCGCATCTCACGGGCGTGCCGGTCGCTCAAGATACCGAGATCGTGTTCACCATCGTCAACAGTAAGACCATCGACCTCAGCAAGATCACGGCGGTGTTGGTGGCGGACCAAAGTGACGCGCTGTTTTCGCTGTTGCCGGGCACTCCGCAGCGCGTGCTCGCCGGCACCACCGGTAAAATCGTCGTGAAGATCCGGCCGCCCACAGCGTCGACGTTTAAGGCGGTGCTGCTGGTGACTGCGCAAGATGACGCAAGCCCCGACCGCGTGGAGATCCCGATTGAGGTGGACGCCGTCGACGCCGGCCTGCCCGACATCGAGGTCACGCCGGCGCAGTTGGTGTTTGGTACCGTCGGCCGCTTAGATGTGGCGCGCGTGGATGTCGACGTCAAAAACGTTGGCGTGGCGGACTTGTTGCTGGACTGCGTGTACTTCGTTCCCAGCGGTGACGACGATGTCGCGGTGCGCACGGACCACCCGTGCCCGACCGCCGCCGACTTCACCGACTCGCCGATTCACCTCACGACGCCGATCGCGGGCGTCAGCGTGGCGCCGCGCAACTCAGCCTCGTTGACGCTCAACTTTGCGCCCGAAGACGTGCTGCTGCACACCGGCGAGCTGGTGCTGTTGTCAAACGATCCAGATGAAAGCGAAGTGCGCGTGCCCGTCAGCGGCACCGGCAGCGAGTGCCCCACCGCGGTCATCAGCTACCTCGACGGCACCGACGAAATCTACGCGCCGTTTG
>JAYTVG010000031.1:0-2682 GCA_043744135.1 Deltaproteobacteria bacterium
GCCAACTGCGACCCCACCACCGCGGCCCAAAAAGGTTGCGATGATGACGGCAATCGCCTCGCCATCAACGGCACCGAGCAGCCCGACCAGAAGTGGATCGTCAACGCCGCCGGCCGCACCGCCGTGGATCCGGCACTTCAGCCCAGCTCGTCTGACGAGATCGTCGTTGGTGCCGAAGGAGAAGTGTTTCGCGACGCACGCATCGGCGTGACGTACACCAAGCGCTGGTTGAACGTGGCCATCGAAGACATGAGCCGCGACGAGGCCAACACCTACTTCATCGGCAATCCAGGCTTTGGCGCGGCGAGTGACTTCGACAAGGCCACGCGCGACTACGACAGCTTGACGTTTTTGTTTCACAAGCAGTGGGCCGACAACTGGCTGCTGCAAGGCAGCTATACGTTTTCGTACCTGCGCGGAAACTACGCCGGGCTGTTTCGGCCGGAGACCGAGCAGCTCAACCCCAACATCAACTCGGACTTCGACCTGAAATCGCTGACGGTGAACCGCACGGGGCCGCTGCCCTTCGATCGCACCCACCAGCTCAAGGCTTACGGCGCCAAAACCTTTGAAGGCGCCTACGATACGGCCTTCACCATCGGCGGCTCCGCGAGCGCATTTTCGGGCGCGCCGGTCAGCTACCTTGGCTCCCACCCGCTGTATGGCAGCGACGAGGTGTTTGTGCTGCCGCGCGGCGCCGCTGGCCGCACCGAGTGGAATTTCTCGACGGACGTGCACGGCGGCTTTCAATTTCAACCCATCAAAGGCCAGCCCGTCGAGTTGTCCGTCGACATTTTCAACTTGCTCAACTGGCAAGCCGGCGCCACCGTCGACCAAACGTACACTGAAGGAGACGTCAACCCTTTGACGGGATGTAACGCGAAGGCACCGGACCCGCGCTCAAGCTGCACGACTGCCGACCTGCGTAAAGTGCGCACGGCGGAGGGGGGCGCACTGACGGACGCCGACAAAAACCCGAACTTCGGACAGGCCGACACGTTTCAAGCCCCTCGCACCGTGCGGGTCGGCCTGCGTTGGTCGTTTTAGATGAACCGCATGCGCGCATCCTTTCAGTTTCACTCACTCGCACCCATGAAGACCTTTATGAACACTTCTTCCGTGAAACTTCAGCTCGCTGTTGTGGGGTTCGGTGTCGTTGTCGCTGCGTGCGCGCAGCCGCCCGTGGAGTGTACCGTTGGGCGATCGGTGCCTTACGCCGCCAAATACAAGCTCACCGCGGGCGAGGGCAATGGCCCCTGCGCGGAGCTCAAAGGCGACACCATCGGCATGGCTGCGTACAACCCCGCAACGTCACAAAAGCGCCCAAACCTGGCCGTTGCCGGCACCTTCGCGATGAGCACGAGCTTGATGCAGGTGCCGACCACCACTGCCACGTCGTTTGGTGTCGTCGACGAAGCCCCCGACCACGACCCCTACTCACTCGCGACGTGGAAAGCCGTTTTCCCCGATGACAAAGGCTTGTGTTTCCCCAAGGGCGCCATTGCTGGCGCGGTGCAGGATCTGCCCGAGGTGCCCGCGAGCCCCGCCGACGAATTCGCTGGGCAAGCTGCCACCAGCATCCACGAGGAATGGACCGACGTGCAGTTTTACGTCACCGCGACGGCGCTCGGCACGCAGATGAGCGGCCACTACAAGGTCACGCAAGACAGCTGCACGGCTGAGTACGACGTGCTCGCGGTCTACGTGGCAGCGTCGTGCGACGACGGCACCGGGCAGCCCAATGCGGACCTGTGCAGCCCCGAGCCCATCCCGAGCAAGGGTGTCATCTTCGGTTCAGGCATCAGCCCCGACTTCCCGACCGTGTGCGATGCCGATTTGTTGTTGTGCGTCTTAGACGCGGTGCCCGGCACGAAGGTGCCAGTGCTCAAAAAGAAGAAGTAACCATCACACGCCGGCTGAAGGCGTGGTGACGTGGGGCACGGTGACGGCGTCGGTGCGCACGCGGGGGTGCGCCTGCAGCCACGCAAAAGCCGCGTCCATGGCAGCGAACCGTTTCGGCATGATGGTGCGGTAGGCCTCGTGCGCGGGGGAGCCCAGCGTCTGCATGTACAGATTGAGCGTTTCAGCGAAGTCCTCCCCGGGGCTGCTAAACGCGTAACCGCTTGGATGTGGCTCGTCGCCGGTGATAGCCGCCATCCAGGCCGCCGCCAGGTTTGGGGCGCCGGCTTTCAAGCGCTCGTGAAACAGGTGTCCTGCTTCGTGCGTGAGGCTGGCGCCCAAGTTGGCGATCCGCACGACCGATACCCGCGCCATTGCCGTCGCTGGATACACGGTGACGTTGCGAGCGGCGCTGTTGGCGGCCATCCCCGACACGTGCGTCGACGAATAGCCAGGCTGCGCGCGCCAATACGCATCGTCTGGGTTCGGATCCGGGTTGAGCACGAGCGTGTCAAATTCGCGCAGTAACGTCGGGTTCACTTGTGAGACGGCAGCCACCAACAGCAGCACCGGCATCAGTCGCGCCAGGGTGATTTCGTCTTGGGGCGAAACGATGCGCAATACAAACGTTTCTCCGCGGTCGGTGACCGTGACGTTGGTGGTGCAGCCGGTCGGATCGGCGCTCCAACGTGTGATCTGAAAGCGCGCGGCGTCGACGTGCACACTGCAGCTGCCATCCGTCGACGGCAAGATGTCGCTCAGCGCTGCGGGCCCGCCCGCGAC
>JAYTVG010000032.1:0-2679 GCA_043744135.1 Deltaproteobacteria bacterium
TGCGGGCAGGGCACCGGCGGCGAGGTCGGCCACCTGCACGGGCAGCAGCTCGGGCGCGCGCACCAGCGCCAAGACACCGGCCTTCGCGAGATAGTTGACGTCGTGGCCAGCGCGCAGACGATCCGCGCCGTGTTGGCCGTAGCCGCTGATGCGCGCAAACACCACGCGCGGGTTTTCGCGCTTGAGCGTCTCCCACGTCAGCTCGAGCTTCTCCATCACACCTGGACGGAAGCTTTCAACGACGACGTCAGCGCTGCGCACCAAAGCCAAAAAATGTCCACGGCCCCGCGCGTCTTTGAGATCGATGCGCAGCGATTTTTTGCCGCGGTTCAGCACCCAAAACAAAACACTTTGGCCGTCATCGAGCAGCGGTGGCGTGTAGCGCAGATAGTCGCCACCGTGCGGGTCCTCCACCTTGATCACTTCGGCACCGAGATCGACGAGCAATTGGGTGCAGTACGGCCCGGGCAAAAGGCGCGTGAGATCCAAAACGCGGATGCCAAGTAGTGGAGCTGCTTGCGTCATGCGCGGACCTTGGATGAAACGAAAAACACCGTGCCCTCAGTTGGACCTGAGGGCGCGGTGTCGAGGCGAACCACGGGGGGTTAGCTCAGCAGTGTCTGCAGCTTCATCGCCAGCGACATATCGCCTTTGACCTTGATCTTGCCCTGCATGAACGCCGACGTTGGATTCATGCTGCCGCTGGCGATGGCGACCCAGTCCTCACCTTTGGGGACGGTGATCGTGCACTTGGCCTCGCCGTCCTTCTTTTCAATCCACGGGCCTTCAGTTTTTGTGAGGTCAGCGAACCACTTGCCACCGCCCTCACCGCCGATGTCAAACAGATAAGTGGAGTTGATCTTCTTCGCCTTGTCGATGTTCAGGCGGTTGTTGATCTCGACGAAGACCTGCTCGGGGGTGGTGGCCATAACTCTCCTTGGGGCCCTCGCGGGCGGTGTAAATGCGCGGACGCCGGCGTTTCAAGGGCAAGCGTTGCTCGCGTTGACTCAAATGTCAATCGCGCATCGTTCAGTCCTTGCCTGCAGCGCCTGCACCAGTCACATTGACGCCATGATGCTTGTCGTGCGCCTTGTTACCGCTGTTTTTCTGCTGTCGATGGCGGCGTGCGAGCGCGTCGTGATGCCGCACGAGGTGCCAGGGCCTGTCGGGTGCGGCATGCGTGATCCGTCGTCGACGGGCCCGTCGATGTTGTCGGTCGCGCAGCAGATGACGCGCAAAAACCAAGGCCCCCCGCAAGCCCTCGAAGACAATGAACACGGTGGCAAAACTTGGATGTACCTGCGCCAGGCCGGCAGCGTATTTGGTGAAAAAGAGACCGCCGAGATGTTCATCTTCGACAACCGCGGCTTGCTCGTCGGCCAAACCACGGAGCTGCGCAAGTCCGTCGGCAAGTAGCCGCGTATGCGCGCGACCGCCTGATGAACTACCTCGCGCACGCCTTTCGCTTTCTCGACGCGCCGCACAAGGTGGCGGGGGCGTGCTTGCCCGATTGGTTGCGCGCAGTGAACCGTCGCGCGCGCCTGCACGACGCTGCGCTGACGGCGGTGGTCGCACACGATGCCATCGACGCGGAGCTGCTTGTCGGTGCGCGTGCCCACCACGGCGACGACGCGATTTTTCACGCGCACCCTACCTTCGATGGGCTCACGCACGCGGCAGTGACGCTGACGCGTGCGTTGTCACGAGACGCGCGATTTCGCGCCAGCACCATTGGCCACGTGCTGATTGAGATGCTGCTCGATGCGGCGCTACTGCGTCGTGCGCCCGGATGCGGCGAGCGCTACTACGAGGCGCTATCCCGCGTCGACGTTGAGCGCGTGCGCCGCTTCGCTCAGCAACACACCGGCCACGCGCTGCCGACGATGGGCGTGCTGTTTGAACGCTTTTGTCGCGCGCGTTTTGTGCTGCGCTATCAAACCGACGAGGGTGTACGCGAAGCGATGCAAGGGGTGCTTTGGCAATTGGGATTGCCCCCGCTGCCGGCGGGCTTTGTGGACGTGGTTGCTGCGCTGCGGCCGAAGGTTGACGCGGCCGTGCCCGCGCTGTCGCAGGCGCTCAGTCTTGGCGTGGCGTGATGTGCCGCGACACAAGCGGCGCCAGTGGCCCTTGATCGCGGGTTTAGCGACGTTGACTTCATGTGAGATCGCAGAAAACGGCGTGCCCGCTGCGGCTCGATCGGATGGCTAAAGTCGCGAGCCGCTTGCGCGCGCCCGCGCCTTTGATCACAGTGCACGCCGATGGCCCGCGTCTTTCAACTCAAGCCCAGCGCTAGCCCTTCACGGCTAGGCATCGACTACGCGTCGACACTCAACGACGAACAACGCGCCGTCGTGATGGCGCGACGCGGACCGCTGTTGGTGTTGGCCGGTGCGGGCTCAGGCAAGACCCGCGCGCTCACCTACCGCGTGGCACGCTTCATCGACGAGGGCATCGCCGCCGAACGCGTGCTGTTGTTGACGTTCACAAACCGTGCAGCGAAGGCGATGCTTCAACGGGTGGCCGCCTTGGTCGGTCCGCAGAGTTTGCGTGTGATGGGCGGGACCTTTCATCACGTCGGCAACAGCATCTTGCGCGCTCATGCACAGGCGATCGGCTACGCGCCAAACTTCACGATCTTGGATCGCGAGGACTGCACCAGCATGATGGACGCGGCGCTCG
>JAYTVG010000033.1:0-8896 GCA_043744135.1 Deltaproteobacteria bacterium
TCCTCCATCGGGTGGGTGATGATGACGGTGCCGCCCTTTTTCAGCAGGGGATTATAGCGGTAAAGGTTGTGCAGGTAGCCTTGTGCTTGCACCTGAACCAACAGAGGATTCAGATATGAGTGCACGTTATACGGGCACACATACGGAATTCCAAAGATGGCAATGTCCGCCTGACCCTTCACTGGGATGCAGTACTGTTCAAAGCATTTCGCGACGGTTTGTGCGTGCACCTGCTCGCACTCACCCGCCCATACGCCGATAAGTTCGTAGTTGGCGGGGTTGCTGTAAAACAGTTGCCGCCGCGCCGGCTCAGGTAGCTTGTCGAGGGCGGCTTTCATGGCGCGCGCTTTTTGCCAGTCGAAGTCGGAAAACGACTCCTCCTTTTTGGAGAGGAAGTCCAACTGCCCCGTGAACATGCGATTGTTGATCGCGGTCTCGATATGAAAGACCTTCACATGCTTTTCAGCGAGACGGCCTTGGCGGTTGATAGACTCGTGAAGCGGTGAGCGTTTCTCATCCGGGTCCATATAGGAATCGCACTTGCGCATCACATAGGGATTGTGATTGGCTCGCAGCGATTTGTAGCCGGTGAGGCCAGTCGCTATCGACTTGTGGCCGCCGTCCATCGGCACCAGGTTCAAGTTCACGTAGATGACGAGGTCGCTATCAGCGGCGCGCTTGTTGATCTGCACCAGCTCGTCTTTGTCGGTGCGCCCAAGATCGACCATGCCGTCGGGGTCTTCGGCGTCGTGGTTGTACAGACGGTCGGGCCAGTACGCTTCGTAAATCTTGTCACCCACGGCGTGGCGAATCTCATCGCCCGTCATGCGACGATGCACCGCAAGCGCTGCGATGAGGTGCACATCGTCGACGCCATGATCGCCCAAGATCTCAAGAACGATCTCAAGCACGCGCTGTCGCACGTCGGGGCGCTTCATCGGCGGCAGCGGCAACGAGATGTCGTCAAACGCGATCGTCACTTTCATGCCGGGAAAGAGCAGCGCGTGCAGCGGATCCATGCCGAGGGGGTGGTTGAGCGCATAGCGGATGGCTGCGGCAGGATCTTTGAGCCCAACGATGGGGGGCTTTGGGTAAATCACCCGTGTCCCCGCCGGCAGATGCTCGATGAGCAGTTGGTCGCCTGAGAACATCAAGCGCGGGGGTGAATCAGCATCGAGAGTAACAACAGACGGATGAGACATCGCGCTGTGGATGACGTCACACCGCGTCATCGTCAAGGCGCGTTTGCGAATTTCATGGTTCATCGACTTTGCTGGACCCTCTGGCATCGGCACCGCGTAACGCACTACGCACCAGGCGCGTTGTCGTCGGCGCGACCAGCTGCGCTACAGTGAGCAAATATGGGATGGCACACAACAATCCTGTCATGCGCGCTGTGCGTGTCGTGCGGCGTACCGCTCGTCGGTTGCCCTGCGTCGCCGCTGCCCTTCACGCAAAACGAATCCAGCCGGCAAGACAGTGGCGTCGTTGACACCGCGGACGGCGGCGTCGGCTATGACGACGACGCCGGGCCGCAAGCATGCGCGCAGCTGGCGCCGGTGCTGGCGTTGTTTGAGTCCAGTTGCGTGGCGTGTCACCGCCCCGGTGGCGAGTACCCCGATCTGACGCGCGCCGCGGTGACGTCGACGTTGGTGGGTGCCGTGAGCGCCACAAATGCGAGCGAGTTGTTGGTGGTGCCCTCGGACCCTTCGCGGAGTTGGTTGTGGCGCAAGATCAACGGCACGTTTGACGACGACAGCGCGCTGATGCCGCTGGGCGCGGGCGTGCCCATCGATGGGATCGGCGTCGTACAAGAGTGGATCTTGGCGGGTGCTTCGACCCTGTGTGACGCGCCGCCACCGCCGACAGCGCAGCCCTACGATCCAAACACGCTTGACCAAGATGCACTGTTCACATGCGCACCAAACGCACCAGCGTCAGCGTCACCCGCACGCATGCGCCGTATCGGCCAACGCGAGTGGGTGCACGCCATCGGTCACGCCAACGACGGCTCACCGTCGTCGGACGCGATCGCAAACAACCCGCTGTTTGGCGATGCGCGCGCACCGTACAGCACGTTTAGCGACAGCGTCTCAATCGACGCAGCCACGCTCGAGCTTTTTTTGCTCTTGCTGCCAGAGGCTGGCGAAATGTGGCAGCAGCGTGACGTGGTTGGGCACCGCACGCAAAACGTCTACGACGACCCCAACATCCGCTGCATGTTTGGTGATGCCACGCCCAGCGACGCGTGCATCGACGCCTACCTCGATTCGTTTTTTGCGCACGGGGTGTTTTTCCGCCCGCCGAGTGCAGACGAGCGATCGCGCCTGCGTGACTTGGTGATAGCGACCGTCGCATCAGAAAACGGCGACGTCGCATTGCGACCGCTTTCGCTCAACCACGTCGGTCAAGCCGCGTGGTTGATGACGGGCGCGTTGTTTCGCAGCGAGATGGGCGCTGGCGCACCGGACGCAGCTGGCCGTCGACGGCTGTCGGATCACGAGCTCGCGTCTGCGCTGGGCGCGCTGCTGAGCACCCACCCACCAGGCTCAACGTTGCCCTCCGTCGGCACCAACCTCGCTGACTTTCAAACACCGCAACAAGGGTGGCTGTCAGCGATCACGCGCGCTGCTGACGACGGCACCATCAGCGACCCGACCGTGATGCGCGCGCTCATCGCGTCGTACGCGACCATCACCGACGTCAACCGACCCGACTTGGACATCGAAAATTTCGATATGCGCACCATCGACGCGCGCGGCGAGTACGGCTTGTCGCCTCGCATCCGCGACTTCTTTCGCGAATACTTCGGCACCACGGCCGCCAACACCGCGTTTAAGGACACGCCGACGTCGAGCACGCGCTTTGCCGATGAGGCCACTGCGAACCCGCTGTTTGACCCAACCACGCTCGCGTACCAAACGCTGCAAGAAGGTGCGCCGCGCGTTGAGGCGACCTTCGTCACGCTGCTCGACGACACCATCGCGCGCCACTACGTCGAGGCCGACAGCGGCAACGGTGACTTGTTTGAGCGCTTGCTCACAACACGACAGTGGCGGTTGCCGTCGAACCTGTCGGCGTCAAACGACGTGGCGTGTACGCAAGATTCGCAATGCGCGGCGGACCCGACCTACACGCGCTGCGGCGGCAACGGCTTTTGCAGCAGCAGCGTCGCCACCCGGTTCACACCGATGAACCGCATCTTCAACGTCGGCAACATCGCAAACACGCAGGCGGGGCGATGGGTGTCGTTGCCAGCCGATGAGCGCGCAGGAATCTTAACGCACCCCGGTTGGCTGACGGCGCACGGCAACGCCTTTGAAGATGACGCCAGCCTCGTGCGCCGCGGCAAGTGGATTCGTGAGCAACTGTTTTGCCAAACGGTGCCGGGCCTCGAGCGTGTGCAAGTGCAAGCGCAGCTGGGTGGACGCGGGCCCGATCTCTCCGCACGCGAGCGCGTCGCCGCCGCCACGGAGCAAGGGCCGCACGCCGCGACGTGCCTGGGCTGCCACAACCTGATGAACCCGCTCGGAAACGCCTTTGAAATCTACAACCACGCCGGCTTCATGCGCGACAGCGATCACGGTGGCGCGCCCGATGGCCACACCGCCGTCGACAACGCACCCGACCCCGCGCTCAACCACGCGTACACAAATGCCATCGACTTGATGGAGGCGCTCGCGCACTCAAACTACACGCGGCGTTGTTTTGTCCGCCACGCCTTCCGCTACTTCGCAGGCAGAAACGAAACCGCGCTCGATGCGTGTACGCTGACGCAGATGGAAGCGGCGTTTGCGGGCGGCTCGTTTACGCAACTGCTGACCGCGTTTGCCACCAGCGAGACGTTTTTGTACCGCACCGACGCCAACACCGACGACGGTGCAGGGGTGACCCCGTGACGAATTCAATTGCTCACCTTGCAAGGTCCGCAGTGACGGTCTCGCGCCGTAGCGTGCTGCGCGGCTTTCGCACGGCAGCGGGCGCGGCATTGCTAGCGCCGTTTTTTCGCTCGGTCGCGCGCGCGCAGGTGGCGCCGCCGAAGCGCTTCGTCTTCATTACGGAAGGCAACTGTTTCGAACCGATCACGTTGCTGAGCGATGCTGCGCGCGCGGCGATCGAGCCGACACTCTCCGCCAACCACGTGCCGACCGATCGTTGGTTCAGCGACGTGTACACGCACGCGCAGACCGTGCCGGTGGCGATGTCGAATCTGTCGAGCGCGAGCGCTTTGGGTGCGCTTGGCGCCGACCTCGCACCGCAGTCGGTGGTCGTGTACGGCTTGTCGTCTCGCATCACGGGTGGCGGCCACACCACATTTCACGGCGCGTTGTCGTCGTCGCGCACCATCTCTGCGCGGCCCGGCGGCATCACTATCGACGCGCGCATCGCGAGCACCATCGCAGGCGGCACCCCAATCGACGTGTTGCGCTTGGGCACCGACGGCACCGGCGACCTTCCCGTCACCTTTTCAATTTGCGCGTATGGTGCAGGCAACCCCGCGCCCATGTTCGTTAACAACCGTGCGGCGTTCGACGCGCTGTTTTCGTCGGTGGGCACGCCGCAAGCACAGCAGCAGTTCGCGCGCCGCCGGCAGCTGCTAGATTTCGCGCACAGCGACGTCACATCTGTGCTCGCGGTATTTTCCGGCTCGAGCCCTGAGCGCGCGAAGCTCGAGAAATACCTGGCGAGCGTCGAAGAACTCACGCTGCGCCACGACGGCTTCACCGATCTTGCGGCACAGCTGCAGGCCGTGCGGCCAGCGCTCCCAGACGACAATGCACTGTACGCAAGCATCAACGATCCGCTGCAGCGCTTCCGCGCGCACTTGGAACTCGCGTTGGCAGCGTTACGCGGCGGCATGACGCACGCCGTGGTGCTCGCCAGCGGCGTTGGAGGTGCGCTCGATCAGGTGTATCCAACGGTGCTCGCGGGCATCAAACGCCACGACTTGCACCACCAGTCGGACGCAACACCGCAGTATCTTGCGGCGATCCACGAGGTGACGCGTCTGCAGGTGGAGGCGATCGCTGCCTTCGCGCGTGGCCTCAGCGACACGCCCGACATCGGCGGTGGCAGCATGCTCGACAATACCGTCATCGTGTTTGTCAGCGAAAATGGCGAGCAGCACCACTCGCGCGCCACTGAGTTTCC
The DNA here is from genome assembly GCA_043744135.1 of Deltaproteobacteria bacterium. Classification (GTDB taxonomy): domain Bacteria; phylum Myxococcota; class UBA727; order UBA727; family VGSZ01; genus JAYTVG01. The sequence goes on from JAYTVG010000033.1 coordinate 5,152, forward strand.
AGCGTTGTTGATCGGCGGCGGTGGCCTCGGTTTGCGCACCGCGGGGCGCACACTGTTTTACCCTGGCATCGCTCAAGCTGGCACGCATCGCCAGCTGTCAAATCTGTGGAACACCGTCGGGCATCTTGCCGGCATCGACCTCAACGACTTCGGCGACGAGGGCGTCAACCGCGTAGCACTCGGCCCCCTCGCCGAGCTGCTGGTCTAAACGCGATCGATCTTGATGTGCGGATCTTTTCGATCGGGTCGCGCGGCGCTGGCAGCGAAACGTTGAGCGGCCTTTGGGTTTATCTCAAAGCGTGTCTCGCGACGTCGCACTTCAAACGTGCCGAGGTCGGCTTTGGTGATCTGCCCGCGCCGACACAGCATCGGGAGCAGCCACTTTGGATCCGCGCGCTGCTCGCTGCCGACGTTGACGCTGAACCAAACACCGCCATCGCTGCTGGCGATGGGAGTGTCGAATTCGTCGGGCGGGCCGTCGTCGCGCGTGTCGGGCGCGGCGGCACGCGGCGGTGGGCCGCGCTCGGGGGCTTGGCGGTCGGGTGGCCCACGTCGTGGCGCGTCGCGTCCGCCGCTGTCACCTTCGCGTGAAGGGCGGCGATCGGCGCGCGCATATTCCTCACGTTGCGGGCGGCGGTCGTCCTTTTTTTGCGTCAGGAATTCTTCCGGCGCTGGACGCAACTTGCGCATATCTGCGATGACGACACGCGCCAGCTGCAGCGGCGTGAACTGCTCCATCAACGTCGCAGGCAGCACGTCGGTCAGCGTGCCAGCCTCGTCATCATCAAGCGCGGCGATGCGCTCGGCGATGTCGTGCACCACGCGCTGATCGTCGAGTGATCGAATCTGCGCCGCCGTCGGCACCGGCATCACCTTTGAGGTGATTTTCGCCTCTTGCATGCCGCGCTCAACGCCGCGTCGTCGCATATGCGGCACCAACACCACGGCCGTGCCCTTCTTACCCGCGCGCCCGGTCCTGCCGCTTCGGTGCTGCAACACAGCGACGTCTTGCGGCAAGTCAGCGTGCACCACCAACGACACGTTCGGTAGATCGATGCCGCGTGCAGCGACGTCGGTGGCAACCAAGATGCGCGCGCGATCTTCGCGCACCGCCGACAGCGCTCGGTTGCGCTCCGCTTGCGACAGCTCCCCCGACAGCGCCACCGCCAAAAAGCCGCGCTCGGTCAAGCGCGAGCACAGCTCCGCAACCGCGATGCGCGTCGCACAAAACACCAAGGCCGACGTGGCCTCGTAGTACCGCAGCACGTTGACGACGATCTTGTCGCGATCGCGCGGCGAAATCTCGTGCACGATGTATTCGATGTCGGCGTGCGCAGCACTGTTGGCGGTGGCGGAGATGCGCTTGGGATCTTTGGTGTACTTGCGCGTCAGCGCTTCGATCCCTTTGGGAAACGTCGCCGAAAACAGCAGCGTGCGGCGCTGCGGGGGTGCGGCTTCCAGGATTTTTTCCAACTCGTCGCGAAAGCCCATGTCGAGCATTTCGTCGGCCTCGTCGAGCACGAGGGTCTTTAGGTCGGCGAGATTCAAGTTGCCGCGATCGATGTGGTCGCACGCGCGCCCCGGTGTGGCGACCACGACATCGCAGCCCATGCGCAGCCAGCGCTCCTCACGGCGCACGTCCATGCCGCCGACGCACGTGACGATCTTCGCACCCGACGACTTAAACAGCCAGGTGAGCTCGCGCGCGACCTGCAGTGCCAACTCACGCGTGGGCGCGACGACGACGGCGCGGGGGTGCTTCTTGTTGGGCAACACCGGTTTGCCCGCGTACAACATGGGCGCCAGCGCGACGCCAAACGCAAGCGTCTTGCCTGAGCCGGTTTGCGACGACACCACGAGGTCGCCGTCGCCCGCAGCGAGCACGGCTTCCTGCACTGGGGTAGCCTCGACGAAACCGCGCGCAGCGATCTCCTTGGCGAGCGCGGGGACAATCGTCAATTCACTGAACTTGGTCACAACACACCTAGCGGTTCACCAACACGCGGCGAACGAGGAGAGAAAGCACCCCACATGCGCGAAAGAACCGGCAATGTCGAGCGCAATGACGCGCGCCGGCAATCACCGGACGCTGTTGAAAGGGGCCTAACAGTCGGCCATCCGCGGCGTTGTGGTCGGCAGCGACACTGCGCACAGCGACACCGCAGACAGCGACACCGCACACAGCGACACTGGCGTCGCCGTCGACGGCAAAGGATCCGGGTTCACGGCAGCAGGCTCGGTTGCCGGTCGTGTTGGCGCGGTCCCCCTAAGCTCGCGCGGCGGGCGCCGGACGCGGCAAACGCGCGCAAGGCCTCGAGCACAACCGCAAGGTCTTGCTGTTTAGCGGGGAAGTTGAGCTCGCTGGTGTCGACCATCAGCACCGGTGCTGCCGTGTACGTTTCAAAGAACTTTCCGTACGCGAAAACGAGGTCGCGTAGGTAGCCAGGGTCGATGGATTTTTCAAACGACCGACCGCGCCGTTCAATGCGCTCAAGCACGGCCTCGAGCGGCGCGTGCAGATAGACGATCAAATCGGGGTGGCGGACTTTTGAGTGCAGCGCCGAAAACACTTGATCGTACAACGCAAGTTCGCTGCCGCTCAGCGTCAGCTCCGCGAAGATGCGATCCTTGTCAAACAGATAGTCCGACACGACCGCACTGCTAAAGAGATCCGCTTGCAACAGGCTCTGTTGTTGTTTGAAGCGCGACAACAAAAAGAACATCTGGGTCTTAAAGGCGTGCGCCACTTGGTCTTGATAAAAATCGGGCAGAAACGGATTTTCCTCGACGACCTCGAGCACCGTGCGGGCATTGAGCGCGGCCGCCAGCAGGTGGGTCAACGTGGTCTTGCCGACCCCGATGCACCCCTCCACCGTGATGTAGTGCAAGCGGTTGAGCGCCAACGGCGCGCCAGCTGCCCCAGGGTACAAAACGGGTGCGATCACAGCGGTCACGCTACATTCATCTACAGCGTGCACGAAAGGCCCATCCACAGATTCGCATCCGCCGATGCCATCGCGCGTTTTGTTGCGCACCAGATCGGTTGTCGTCCCGCATCGATCGTGAAAGAGGCAGCCTCAAGTCCCCACCCAAGGCCAGCGAGAGCGATGCGACACCATTCACCCCACGCGACCGAGCCGGCGCGCGCCGCCTTGCCGTCGACTGCGTGTGCGGGGCCCGCATGAGCTCGCGTGCCGGCGATACCGTCGGTGACGGCATGGACGCGCAAGGTGACGGCGACGGCCGCGCCCAATCCAATGCATTGGTGGACGAGCAAGTTGCCCCCGACGCGCGCGCTGAGCCACATCGATCCGAGGCACTCGTGATCGCGCCGTCGCGCAACGCACGCAACCGACAGACCAGGGCCGTCACGTACGCGCAGCCGATGCCAGGGCGCACGTGGCGCATGCTCGGCAGGGTCTCTGTGTTGGTCGGCGGCAGCGCCGTGATTGGCATCGGCGTGGCGTCGGGCGGCGTATCGGTGGCGGGCGCAGCAGTGCTGGCGCTTGCCCTTGCAACATCGCAAGTGATCGCACAAACCTGGCGTCAAAATAAGCTTGGCCAAGCGGTGGTCGGCGGCATCTCGCTTGGCGATCTCGCGGCCGCGCAAAAGTCTGCGGAGCTCGCCCTCGTGGAGTCACCGTCGGGGGTGATGCGCACGCTGGCGGCGTCAAATCTCGCGAGCGTGCTCATCCAAACCGACCGCATCGACGACGCTGCGACGCTGCTCGACAGATATCCGCCC
>JAYTVG010000034.1:0-2674 GCA_043744135.1 Deltaproteobacteria bacterium
GGCGACGCGACGACGGTGGCATCCGCGGGCGCGTCAAAGGACGCGACCGGCGCGTTGCTGCGCACCGGCGCAAAACTCACGTCGTCAAACGCACCTGCGTCGGCAGCAGAATCCGCGAGCGTCGGCCACTTAGGCTTGTCGGGCGGCGCATCCAACAACCGCAACACCACGCGTTGAGGATCCAAACGCACAACCTCACAACGCACCACGATCTCGGCGATCCCGGAGGCTTGCAGGCGCACCACGACGTGCTCGAGCGGGACGAGGTCGCGCTCGGTTTCGACGCACAAAGCGCCGCGCGCGACCCACTGGTCCCACCACGCGTCGGCGTCTTGCTTGTTGAGCAACACCACTCCGTCAGGGTCTAAGACTGGCAGCTGCATCTTGGTATCGGGGATGCTATGCAGATTTTACGCCGTACAAAAACCCGCAATCGGGCGCGCACCACGCGATGCCCATGAGAGCCCGCCGATGCAAAACGACGCTGCCGCAAACCTCGCCCCCGCCCTGCGCGAGCGCCTAACGGCGTTGGTCGGTTCACACGACGTGGTGTTGTTCATGAAGGGCACGCGCGACGCGCCCAGGTGTGGCTTTAGCGCCGCCGTCGTCGAAATCCTCGATGGGCTGGTGGATGGCTACGCCACGGTCGACGTGTTGTCGGATCCCGAGGTGCGTGACGGCATCAAAGTGTTTTCGCAATGGCCGACGATTCCGCAGTTGTACGTGAAGGGCGAGCTGCTCGGCGGCGCCGACATCGCGAAGGAGATGTTCGCAAGTGGTGAGCTGCAAAAGCTGCTCGGCGTCGACGTGGAATCGGTCGCCGCGATCGAGCTCAAGGTCACCATCACGCCCGCAGCGGTCAGCGCGCTAAACGCCGCGCACAAAAACGCGCCACCGCAGGATCGCTATTTGCGCTTGAGCGTCAGCAAAGATTTCAAGCACGCGCTGGGCTTTGGGCCCGCGCGCCCCGGTGACGTCGCAGCAGTGTGTGACGGCGTCGAGGTGCGCGCCGACGCTGCCTCCGCCAAACGCGCGACGGGCTTGGTCATTGACGTCGAGAGTGCGGGCTTTCGCTTGAATAATCCAAACGCGCCAAAAAGCGTCAAGCAGATCAGCGTGCGCGACCTCAAAGCCCTATTGGACCGCGGACCGGTCGCGCTGTTTGACGTCCGCTCGCCTGGCGAAGCAGCCACCGCACGCTTGCCCGGCGCGCGCTTGCTCGACGACGACGGCAAGTTGGCGCTGGAGGCACTCGCGAAGCAAACTCCCGTGGTGTTTCACTGCCATCACGGTGGGCGCAGCCAAGCTGCCGCGGAGCACTATTTGTCGCTTGGCTTCAGCGATGTCACAAACGTCGCAGGCGGCATCGACGCTTGGTCAGTCGAAATCGACCCGTCAGTGCCGCGCTATTAACCTCCGACCATGGCGCGCACACCTGCCCCAACAACGCAGCCCGTCACTGGCGAGCCGCGCGTCGTCACGACGGGATTTCGCAAGCGCGTGTACGCCAAGGTCAAGCAGGTGAAGGCGGGCGAGGTGACGACGTACGGTGATGTCGCGGGCGCGCTCGGCAGCAGGCGGGTGGCGCGGCAGGTCGGCTTTGCCTTGTCGGCATTGCCCAAGGCATTGTCGCAAATGGTGCCGTGGCAGCGCGTCATCAACAGCAACGGCCGCATCAGCATCAAGGGCGAATTTAACCGTGCCGAGCAGCAGCGGGCATTGTTGATGCACGAAGGCATTGGCTTTGACGCCAGCGACAAGGTCGTTGACTTTGACAGCCACCGCCATCGCTTTCGCCGGCCTCGGCAAGCGAGCTAAGGCATGCGCCCCGGACCGGCTCCACGTCGTCAGGGCCGTTAGCCGAGCGCGCGCACGACACGCGCCGCACAACGTTCGGGTTCGCCTGTCCAGGCCTGCTGGGTGGCGCGCCGCTCGCAAATCTTCACCACGTCGCTGAGCGCCGCTTCTTCGGCCTGTTGGGCAAGTTGGCGGGCGCGCAAAAACAATTCGTCGGCGATGGCGCGATCGCCCAGGCGCGCGGCGAGCGCACCCGTGCGTGCGAGCGCGAGCAGTTCCACGCGTGGATCGCCGACTTGGCGCGCCAGCACATGCGCGCGCTCCCAAGCGTCTTTGGCGTCTTCACGTTCACGCTCGATGGCGCACAGGTCGCCCTGCCAGATGAGCGCCTGCGCCTCGAAGCGCCGATTGCCGAGCTCACGGTGAATCGCGACGCCGCGCTTGAGATGGGTGCGCGCGGTGACGAGATGCCGGTCGCTTTGATCCGCGATCTCCAAGTGTGCGGCACCCAACAACGCCGTGTGGTTGCCCTCCCAGCGCCGGTCGCCGACCTCTTGGTGAATCAGCAACGCGTCGCCATAGTAGCTGATGGCGTCGTCGAAGTGCCCGCGCAGGTGTTCGAGCCAACCGAAGTGCCCTAAGGCGCGTCCCTCAACGCGGCGGTCGCCGGCTTCGCGCACGATGATGAGCGCGTCGCGGTACTGCGACTGGGCAGCGTCGAAGTGGCCGACTAGCACGTGGTGGGTGCCGAGGTTGGCGAGCGCGCGGCCCTCTTGCAAACGGTCGCGCGCTCGACGCGACAAGCTCAGCGCGAGCTCCAGATCTTGCAGACTGAGTCGCAGCTGTCGTAGCGCACGGTACGCGCGCGCGCGCGCTT
>JAYTVG010000035.1:0-2671 GCA_043744135.1 Deltaproteobacteria bacterium
CTGTGGGGCGCGGCGTGCGCGGTCTTGGGCGTCGCGTTGTTGGCGGTCGCGTCGGCGCAGTAGCGACGCGCGCGATCAACGAAGCGGGGTCAGCTGCGCGCGCTCGAGGTGTTGCACGTCTGCGATGCGCGCCACCGTCAGATCCGCAGCAGGGTATTTCGCGACCTCAACAAGGTCCAAGGCGTAGTGACCCTGTTGCACAAACACCGTCGTCACCGCGCCGCCCCACGCGCGCTTAACCGCCGCCAAGATGCGGATCTTATCGTCGACGAGCACGTAGTGATCGGCAGGGTAGCGCCGCTTGACGTCGTCGAGCTCGAGCTCTTTGTGGATGTAGATGAGGATGTTTTTGTTGACGGCCTCAAACAACCCCGAGCGTTCGACCTTGCGAGGCTGAAACACCACATCACCGTCAGACAGCAGCGCGACCGTCGCGAAACTTTGGCAGTGCTCGATGACGTCGAGCGAGCCCGGGTACAATCGGTTGGCGAAGGGGTAGTTGATGAGGTAGGTCGAGATGGACAGCAGGTGGGTGTCGTAGGGAAACGCCGCCCGGTAGCGTTGCAAGGCGCCGAGGTAGTCGGCGTAGCCAAGCTCGCTGCGCAAGGCCTCAAAGGTCTGCCAGTACGTCGCTGCGCGCTGCGGACCGACCTCTTTGTCGAGGTAGTTGCGCAGGTCGCGCGTCACACGATCGTTGTCGAGCAGCGTGTTGTCGACGTCGAAAAACATCACAAGCTGGGGCATGGATCACCGTGCGCGCACCTGCATCGGATGTTCGCGAATGGGGGTTGCGAAAAAACACGCGCACTCAGCGGCGCAAGCCGACAAAAACGCGCTAACGGTCCAAACGTCCCGGCGGTACGTCGCTGACGTCGTCGGGGCTGACGTCTTTAAAGCCGTAGCGGGCGATGACGTCGAGCTTAATCTTGTTGCACGCGGCGGCGTCAAGCGTGTCGCCCGCGAACAAATGCTCCGCGTAAAACGCGCGGTACTCTTGTGTGAATGCTTGTTTCGCGCCGCGATAGTTCTCTTCGGAACGGTTGAGCACGTGGTTGGTTTCGTGAACCAGCGTCCTTGCCAAGTGTTTGGCGGACAAGCCCGGCGCCACATAGATTCGATCGTCCCACATATAGCCGTCGATCGACGACGTGATGGCGCGAAAGGCGCGCGCGTTTGGCTCCAGCGGCATTGGCGTGTCCGGCATCTCGTGGCGCAGATGCAGGTAGTCGCGTCGGATCAAGTCGGTGACCTCATCGACTTTGACGCGGCCCGACGCAAGCTCTTGGTACGTCAGGCGACCGATCTTGCTGTCGCTGTTGCGCAACAACTGCATGGCGTCACCCACATAGGTACGGAATTTTGACGACGTGCGCGCCGGGTTCACCTCCAAAAACACGTGCTGCATGCCGCGTTCAAGCATCGCGATGGTTTTTTTCGAGCAGTCGTTTTCTTCGTCAGCCTCGATGGCTTTTTCCACCACCGGCCACGACAAGCCTGGCGGGAAATCGTGGGTCCTTGCGAACTGTCGAAGCAGCAAGTCTGCGACGTCGGAGAACTCCACGAGGTAGTACGTGTACTCGCCCATCATCGCGAGCGCGAGCATGCGCCGGTCGGCTTCGGTGCGCTTGGGGTCCATGCCCGCCAGAGCTAAGCCGACCTCAAACGTCACCATCATGCCGAGCGCGTCGCGGTCTTGGTGCGCGTAGGATTTGTTGACGACGACGCGCAGCTGCGGCTTGCCGTCGACCTGCAAAAACTGCGTGCGGATCACGGGGTCGCTGGGTGTGCCGTCAAAAAAGCCGTCGGACACGATGCGATCGCGCATGGCGCGGTCCTTGGCGTTGCCCGACTGCTCCGCCCAGTAGCTGTGCACGGTGTTGCTGAATTTGACGGCGTCGTCGACGGGGCCGCGATCAAGCACGGCAGCGTCGAGGGCGCACACCTTAGGCCGCATGGAGATCGAGGCCTTGTGCGCGGTGCGCGACGCCGGCACGTACACCGCGGGCGTGGCAATCGCGGCGGCGTTTTCATTGGGGAATTGGTAGTTGTCGCTCTCCCACAGCTTGCCGCCGCGTGCGCCCTTTTCCATTTGCGCATAAGACTTGCCGCGCACGATGCCCTCAAGCAACGCGTGCTCAACGATCTCGTCATCGTGCGAATAGGTCCCCGACGTCGACACCAACAGATGTTGGCCCGGGTACATGCGCTGCAGCTCGGGAACGTTTTGCGAGCTGCGACACGCCAGCACGCCAATGAGCTTGGTGCCGCGAGCGCTGTTTGGCCCGTGCGCGATGGCCGCTTTGGTGACGCCACCCAAGTTCGCGTGGCCGGTGTACAGCACGACGTCGACGTCAGCGATGCTGAGCGCATCGAGCACGCCGGTGTCTTTGCGCAGCAGCTCGACGGCAATGACGGCGGCGGGTTCCACGTCGTCGATGCGCTTGGTCGCGGTGGCGCGTCCGTCGCCGCTGTCGTTGACGTCGTAGCCGTGCGCACGGTAGCCGGCGAGCTCGCTTTTCCAAAACTCGTCCATCACGCACACGGCCACCTTCAACGTCGGTGGCGTGCCACGCATCCAGGTGTCCGCGGGCTGCTCATGCGACAGCGCTGCACGCATCGCGTCGACTTGCGACAGCACAACAGGCCCCACGTTGCTCCATACACGCTGTGG
>JAYTVG010000036.1:0-8858 GCA_043744135.1 Deltaproteobacteria bacterium
CGCGAGGTCACGCGCAAAGGCAACGCGATCGCCAAGGTGGTGCCACACGTCCACCACCAGCACGCGGTCGACGCTGCTCGCAGCTAGACCCGATGCGCCAGCGGTGGCGAGCACCGCCACCACGTTTGTGAGCTTCTCCTGTTGGGCGCGCTGCTGCAGGTGCTTCACCATGTCTGGCTCGATGTCGGTGGCGATGACGGTGCCGGCCGTCAGCACGCGCGCGACGCGCATCGTGAAGTAGCCTGTGCCCGCGCCGATGTCGGCGACGACCATCGCTTCGGTCAAGGCCAGCGCGCGCACGACGTCGTCGGGGTGCTGCCAGGCGTCGCGTGCGGGATCGTCAAACACTTTGGACCACTCGGCAGCGTTGCTGAATGCTGCATGGCCGCCGGCGTGTTGGTGGGCCTCAAGCGCGTGGTCGTGTGCAGCGTGTGGTGTCTGCGGCGCGACGTGCTCGCATCCGCTGACGGCGACCACGACGGGAAGGAGGCGCGCGCGGGCTGAGTGCATAGCGTGGTCTATTGGGTTTGAGCTGCGCTGTCGAGGTGGTGCGCTGTTGACCTGCATGATGCCAGCGCGAATGCGACGGCACTGCCACGGCGGCTTGCGCGCAGCGTGGGCATCGGCCTGCGCGCTTGACTACTGCAGCGGCAACCGGTGCTCGTCCGCGATCACCTCCTCCAGCAGCGCGGGCGTGATGCGCTCTGGGTCGATCTTGCTGCGCGCGTGCCCACCCAAAATCGCCGCGCGTGCCACCGCCACCGCCACGCGCGCGTGCACGCCACGATCGAGCGGCGTCGGCACCAGGTCGCCGCCCTCGGCGTTTTCCGCCATCGTCAGCGCAGCGGCTAAACGCATGGCATCGGAAATCTCCGTGGCCTTGACGGCAATGGCGCCCAACAACACGCCGGGAAACGCCGTTGCCGCCGACACCGCTTTGCCGTCCGCGGCGAACGCAGCACCGGCCAGTTGCGCGTCGTAGGGTTCGATTTCGGGACGCGGCTCCGACAGCGCGATAATCACCTGCCCCTCGCGCACTTTCGACGGCGCGATCACGCCCGCGTGACCCGTGTTCGCAATGACGACGTCACACTGCTGCATGATCTCGTCCATCGATGCACCGACGCCGCCACACGACACGTGGCGCGAGATGGCGGAAGGATGCACATCGTCGCCCAACACCGGGCGCTTGAGATACGCCATCACCAAGCGCGCGATGGCCGCACCCGCTGTGCCAAGGCCGATTTGGCCCACCCTCACATGCGCGAGATCGAGGTGCGCGCGTCGACACGCATTGATGAGCGCTGCTAAGCCCACGATGGCTGGACCATCCGCGTCGTCGTGAAACACCGGCATGCGCAAGCGCTCGGCGATTTTTTGTGCCGCGCGCGCGCCGCGGGGTGCCGCGATCGAGTCCAGCAACACCGCGCCGAAACTGGGCGCCAAGTGCACCACCGTTTGCACCAGCTGGTCTTCGTTGTCGACGTCGAGTGCCAAGCGGATCGCGCTCAGCCCCGCAAGATGCGCCAGCAACATCGCCTTGCCCTCAATCACCGGCAAGATGCTGCGCGGTGCCACTTTGCCTAAGCCTACCAAGCCCGTGCCGTCGCTGATGACCGCCACCGTGCGCGGCACCGACGTGAAGAGGTCCACCATGCGCGGTTCATCTTCAATCGCTTGCACGATCTCGCGCACGCCCGGTTGAAAGGCCGCAGTCAGCGCCGACACGCTCGACAGGTCCACGCGCGACACCGTGCGCACCTTGCCGCCGAGATGGACCTCGCGCACGTTGTCTTTAACCTCGACCACTTCGCTGTCGCTCAGATCGCGAATGTGCTCGAGCAACTGATGCAAGTGCTCGTCGCTGTCCAAAAACAAATGAAAGTCGCGCAGCGTGTAGTTGTGGCCGATGCGAATGGTAGACACCTCACCGATCGACGCACCCGCGTCCCCCAGCGCCGTCGTCAAAACACCAAGCACACCCGCTTTGCGCTGCGAACGAATGCGAAGCGTGCGAACAAGACCAGAGCTCATGGTGTTCCTTGGATGGGAGGCGTCGGTGTCGTTGCTGGTGGCGGTGCAAGTGGCGCAGTGGGCGCGGCTTTGGGTGCGGTGGGATCGTTCACCACGAACACCGACGACGACAACGTCGCCACCAAATCGGTCTCGTCGGGCCACATCTGCACCAGCCAGCGGATGCGACCGATGCGGCCTGGTGGCAGTTGCTTGCCACGAAAGCCGATCGGCAAGCGACGCGGCTTACCGACGGGGCTGGTCAAGCGAACGACGGGGGGCGCTTGCGTCTGGCCGCTTTTGTTGTGCATGAACACGGTGACGATGGCGGCCTTGCACGACGTCGGGCAGCTGCCGGGCGCGAGCGGTTGGTTGCCATCGATGTCGGGGCGGCGCTTGAGCTCAGCAAACGCGGCGTCGGTGAGGGGGCCGAGATCTTCGATTTCGAAGCGCACATCGGCGGGCTCGAAACCGTCGACGTACAGTTGCACCGGTGTCTCGCGCTTGCACGAAGCGGCGCCGGCGATCGCGAGCACGCAGACGGCACGCCGCAAGAGCTCCATCAGCGCACGAGGTGGTGTGGTGGTGCAGCGCATGCGCTGGTGTTAGCGCATCGCGCAGCCAAAACGCCATGCCTTCCACGCGACGCCAACCCTGTTTACCGCTGCGCGCGCACGTGAAACAGCAAGCGCATGTCCGCGTCGACGTTCTTTCGCAGTGCTGGTGTGTTGTTGCATCCCACGTCGTTGCCCGGCCGCCACGGCATCGGTGATTTTGGTGCGGGCGCGCGCGCGTTTGTTGATTGGCTGGCGGCCGCGGGCGTGGCGCGTTGGCAGGTGTTGCCGTTGGTGCCACCCGGTCCCAGTGGCTCGCCGTACTCAAGTCCGTCGGCGTTTGCACTCAACACCGCGCTCATCGATCTGGACGCTCTCGTGCAGCAGGGCTTGTTGTCAGCGCATGATACCGCAGGTGACGGCGACTTCGACGTCGATCGCGTCGACTTCGCGCGCGTGCACGCGTACAAATTCGCGCGCATCGATCGTGCGGCGCAGCAGCTGTTGTCGACGGCAGATGGTAAGCGCGACGTCGACGCGTTTGCGGCCGCGCACGCGTGGGCGTTTGAGTTCGCACGCTTCGTGGCGTTCAAAAACCACGCGCACCAACAGCCGTGGTGGTTGTGGGGCGACGCGCTCGCTGCACGCGAGCCGGCCGCGCTCAAACACCACACCGATGCGCTGCGGCCCGAGATCTCGCGCGTGCTCGCGGCGCAGCTGCTGGTGCAGCGCCAGTACGACGCCGTGCGTGACTACGCGCGCGATCGCGGCGTCAGCGTGATCGGCGATCTGCCCATCTACGTCGACCTCGACAGCGTCGACGTGTGGATGCACCGCGATATGTTCTTGCTCGATGCCAGCGGCACACCGCTGGGCGTATCAGGCGTGCCACCCGATGCCTTTAGCGCCACCGGCCAGCTGTGGGGCAACCCGCTGTACGACGTCAAGGCGATGAAGGCTGACGGACACCAATGGTGGATCGCACGCATGCAGCGCGCGCTCACGCTGTCTGACATCGTGCGCATCGACCACTTCCGCGCCTTCAGTGCCTACTGGGCCGTGCCGTACGGTGCGCCCGACGCACGCGGTGGTGCGTGGGTGCGCGGGCTTGGGCGCGCGCTGTTTGACGATCTGCGCGCCGCACTTGGCGCGTTACCCATCATCGCGGAAGACCTCGGCGTCATCACCCCCGACGTCGTCGCGCTGCGTGACGCTGTCGGCCTGCCGGGCATGAAGGTGCTGCAGTTTGCGTGGGACCAAGGACCGCACGCCGCGTATCTGCCCCACAACCACGTCGACAACTGCGTGGTGTACACCGGCACCCACGACAACGACACCACGCTGGGATTTTGGCGCACCAGCACCGACGACGTGCGCGACCAGGTGCGCCGGTACTACGGCATCAGCGGCGACAACGTCGTTTGGGACTTCATCCGCAGCGCGATGGCGTCGGTCGCGCATACGGCGGTGGTGCCGATGCAAGACGTGCTGGCACTCGACTCAGGCGCACGCATGAACACGCCCGCCATCTGTGACGGCAACTGGGCGTGGCGGGTGCGGCGCGAGGCGTTTCACGACAGCTTGTCGACGCGCTTGGGAGATCTGGTGGCGCTGTATGGTCGTGCGGCGAACCAAGCGCGCAGCTGACGCGTACCTTTGCGTCACCCAACATCGCCCACGCGATGTCGTGCGCTTTGATTGAACCTCCAAGCGCACCCGGGTGACGTTTCCAGCCGCTCGATCGCAGCGACGTCACGCACGGTCGTCGCACGCCGTCGGTGAGGTCTTGACTCACGGTCGCGCCGCGCCGTGGAGCCCCGGGGCGCAATGGTGGTCAGCAGCACCCGAATGCGAGTAGCGTGGCCGCTCACCCGCACACGGAGCTGTTCACATGGGCGACAAAAACCCGAAGTCCAAAGACAAAAACAAAAAACAAGGCGACGACAAAAAGAAGAACGACAAGGCCCAAAGCGACGCCAAGCGCACACCCGCCCCCACCGGAAAAGCGCCCGGCAAGAAGTAGCCGATTGGTGCGTCGGGGGCGCGGCAAGTGAAACGCGTTCCGCCGGCGGAACGCGGCTCGGACGCGGCGACGCTTGAGCGACCCAACCAGGGCGGCACGTGGATTGCGATGAAGCGCGCAACCCCACGAAAGGCCCCCCATGCTGCGCACCGCCCTCGCTGTTTCGCTCACCGTGTCACTCGCCGCCGCCGTGTGCGCCTGCGGCCCGCAAAGCCGCGTCGACGGCGCGGCCAGCACGCAGGCCCAAGCCATCGTCAACGGCGGCGGCATCGACATCACCGACCGGCCGTTTCAAGTGCGCTTGCAGCTGGGCGATTTTTTATGTGGCGGCTCGATCTTGAGCAGCGAGTGGATTTTGACGGCCCAGCACTGCGTTGACGCGGTGACGGCGTCGCAGGTCACTGTCATGCCAGGCGTGACGTTTCTCAGTGATGACGGCCAGCAGTTTGGCGTCGACCAAATCGTACGCTTCCCCGGCTACAACGGGGAAGTGTCCGACGGCCGTGACGTCGCACTTTTGCACCTGAGCCAAGCGCTTCAATTCACCGCGGCGATTCAGCCGATCGCACTGGTGTCGGCCGCCGACGTCGCCGCTGGCGCGACGCAAGCGGGTGTGACGGCGACGGCCTCGGGTTGGGGCGACACCCAAGGCGGCGGGGACGTCTCGGACCATTTGCTGGCCGCCGACATGCCGATTCGGGCGGAGTCACAGTTTGGTTCGCTCACCGAGGATCAGATGTTTGCCGGCGACGGCACCTCTGTGTGTCAAGGCGACAGCGGCGGGCCGCTCACCGTGCAAGGGCAAAACGGGCCGATCCTGGTCGGCGTGGCGAGCTGGGTGATTCACGGCTGCCCCGTCGACGAACCCGGCGCCTTTGCACGGGTCTCCTCCTTCATACAGTGGATCGCCGACACCACCGGCATCGGCGCTGGTGGCTGCCCAGCCAACGCGCACGCCGTCGCCGGTGGCTGTGAATGCGACGACGGCTTCAACGTCAACGCGACGCGGGACGGATGCACGCAACAACTCGACGCTGACGGCTGCCCCGCACACAGCACCGTCACCGCCGACGGCCAATCGTGCCTGTGCGATGACGGCTTCGTCGTCAACGCGGCGTCGACTGCCTGCGTGGCCCCCAGCGACAGCGACGTGTGCGGCGCGCACGCCCACGTATCGTCCGATGGCAACCAATGCTTGTGCGACGCGAACTTTCACGTCAACGCGACGCAAAACGGTTGCGAGGCCGCCGCGGGCACGAGCGCCGACAACGACGGCGGCTGCGACGCAGCGCGCGGTAACTGGGATTGTGGCGAAGGCTTCGGCTGCGTTGAAGGCGCCTGCGTGCAAGGTGCTGTCGGCCGCGCGGACCTCGGCGAGAGCTGCCGCACCGACGGCGATTGCGACTCAGGCCTGTGCGACAGCGACGTGTGCACGCGGCCTTGCCAAGACGGCTGCATGGACGGCTACAGCTGCGCGGAAGACAAAATTCCCGGTGGCTTGTGCCAAGTGAACGACGCTGTCGACTACGGTTGCGCGCAAACTGGCACGTCCAACACGGGGTTGTTTGCGGCTGTGCTGGTGCTGTGCACGGTGGGCGCGCGCCGCCGTCGCCAAGTGCGCTAGCCGCTCGCACGACGGCGTTGGGGTGAACGACGCTGCCGTGACATCATGGCAGCGTCGTTATTTTGGCGTCAGCACTCGCAGTCACACCACTGCGGCGCCGAGCACACGCGCATCACGCTTGGGTCCTCGGCCGCCGCGCAGGAAAACGCATCGGTGAAGCTGACGTCGTGCACGGCGTCGACGTCGATGTCGTCGGCGCTGTCCGCCACCACCAGCTCGTACATCGCGCTCGCAAACGTCGGTACCGAGATCCACAGCGTGGTCGGTCCCGACAGCTGCGGCATCGCGAGCGGCACCACGCGCGACTCCAGCACCTGCGCGATGCCGTCGCCGCACGCGCAGGGGCCGGCTGCCAGCACGTGCTGCACCAAAAACAACTGCGCGCGACCCGGTGCGGGCTGCGCGCTAATAACGATGCCGGGACCGGTGCGTGAAAACTGCGCCGTCAGCCGCGCGAGCTGCGCGCTGTGGCGGGCAACAGCGACGTCGTTTGGCGCGTCATCGTCAGCTGCGCAGGGTGCGCGCACATCGACGCGGCGGGCGCATTGCGTCGCGTCGTTGGCGGCGGATGGCGGCGCGGACGACAGGTGCACGAGGCTGTCGTCGACAAACGTCGCGCCCACCACATCTGACGCGCAGCCAAACACCAAGTCAGGCAAGCCCGACAACGCGATCGATTGCGTCGTGGTGGTGAGCGAACGCGCCGGTGTCGAAAGCTCTGCGCTTGTGCGCGTGACCACGGGCCAGCGCGCGTCGAGGTGGCTTGGCACCAGCAGCGTGACGTCGTCGGCGGTGACGGCGAGCACGCGCGGAACCAAGCGCACGCGGGCGCTGCCAGGCGTGTCGCGCTCGACGTACACCAACTGCGCCGCACCGCTGCCGTCGCTGGTGGTGCGCCAAGGCGCGGGCGCATCGGTCGCGCGCGCGTACATGCCGAGCGCCAACACCAGCGCCGCTGCCGCAGCACTCGACGTCAATGGACCTTGGCCTCCTCCTCTTCCGCGGGCGCATTGCGGCGTCGCTTGAGCGAGGCGTCGTCAAACACGTCGACGGGGGGTGCTTCCAGCAGCTTCTTAAAAAACGCTTCGGGATCGTCAACCGCCAGTGCCACCTTGAGCACCTCGTCGACGGTCTCGACGGGAACGAAGCGGATCTTCTTGCGCACGGCATCGGGGATGTCTGCGAGATCTTTTTCGTTGTCGGCGGGGATGATGATGGTTTTGCACCCCGCGCGGTGGGCCGCGAGCGACTTCTCCTTCAACCCACCAATCGCCATCACGCGCCCACGCAGCGTGATCTCGCCGGTCATCGCCACCTCGGTCTTTACGGGGATGCGTGTCAGTGCGCTGACGAGGCTGGTGGCGATGGTGATGCCCGCGGATGGGCCGTCTTTGGGCGTGGCACCCTCGGGCACGTGAATGTGCACGTCGATGCGCTCGTAAAAGTCGGGCGCCAACCCCAACTGACGCGCGCGCGCCCGCACGTAGCTCATCGCCGCTTGCGCGCTTTCTTGCATCACGTCGCCGAGCTTACCGGTGGTGACCAACTTGCCGCGTCCCGGCGTGATGCTCACCTCCGTCATCAGCGTCTCGCCGCCGACCTGCGTCCACGCCAGGCCGTTGGTGACGCCGATTTGATCGTGGCTATCTTTGTCGTGGCGACGGAATTTCTCGGTCCCTAAATAGTCGCGCACCTTGGCGGCGTTGATCTTGAGCACCTGGCCATCCAGACGCGCGCGCAACCGCGCCTTTTTCGGATCGATGCCGTCTTGCGGTGCGACGACCACTGGTCCTTCGTCGGTGTCGTCGGTGGCGTTCTTTTTTGCAGCGTCGGCGGCGATCGGCTGTGCTTCACCGTCGCCCACAGCTGGATCTTCACCGACGCGCTTGAGCAGGTCGATGGCGGCCTTTCTGCATAGGGTGCCGAGTTCGCGCTCCAAGTTGCGCACGCCGCTTTCGCGCGTGTACGAATCGATCACCTTGCGCACCGCTGCGTCGTCGATGGTGACTTTTGCGCCGGCGATTTGCTCGCGGCTGCCGCCCCCTTCGATGGCCGCTTCAATCTCGGCTTTGGTGGTGCCGATGTTGAGCGGCTTAAACGTCGCCAGGCCGTTTGCTTCAAGCTGTTTGGGAATGAGGTACTGACGCGCGATCGCCTTCTTCTCCAAGTCCGTGTAGCCGCTGAGACGGATGATCTCTAAGCGATCCTGCAACGGCCCGCTGATACCTTGCAGCGAGTTTGCAGTGCAGATGAACAACACTTTGGACAAGTCGTAGTCGAGGTCCAAATAGTGGTCGACGAAGGTGTGGTTTTGCTCGGGATCAAGCACCTCCAGCAGCGCCGCCGCAGGATCGCCGCGGAAATCCGTGCTCATCTTGTCGATCTCGTCGAGCAACAGCACCGGATTGGACGTACCCGCACGCTTGAAGCTCGCGATGATCTTGCCAGGCAACGCGCCGATGTAGGTGCGGCGGTGGCCGCGGATCTCAGCCTCGTCACGCACACCGCCCAGCGACAAGCGCACAAACTCGCGACCGGTGGAGCGCGCGATCGACTTCGCCAGCGACGTCTTGCCGACGCCAGGCGGGCCCACGAGACAGAGGATCGGACCCTTCATGCGATCGACGAGTTTCTGCACGGCGAG
>JAYTVG010000037.1:0-8856 GCA_043744135.1 Deltaproteobacteria bacterium
CAGCGACCTCGGGAGCTGAACAATGAAAATTCAGGGACCTCAACAATGAAACTTCAATTGTTCACCTCCCAAGGTCGGTGCGTTCACCGATCTTGATCACCAAGGTCGATGCAGTCGCCGACCTACGGTCGTGACGGGCCGCGGTGCCGGCGCACGGGACTTAACTGACCGGCGTCGCCATCGCGGCAAGCGCTTCGTCGTGAAAGGCAGCGAAGCGCCCAGCGCAGATAGCCTCCCGCGCACGCGTCATCAGCGCCAAATAAAACGTGATGTTGTGCAGCGACGCTAACCGGTGAAACAACAGCTCGCTGGCGTGAAACAGATGGCGCACATACGCGCGCGAAAACCCCGTGCATGCATAACAAGTGCACGCCGGATCGATCGGCGTGTCGTCGTCAGCGAAGCGGGCGCTTTTGATTGTGAGTTTGCCCCGCGAGGTAAACAGCGTGGCGTTTCTGGCGTTGCGCGTTGGCATCACGCAGTCGAACATATCGACGCCGCGCGCGATGCCGTCGAGCAGATCCTCCGGCGTGCCGACGCCCATCAAATAGCGCGGCTTCAAACGCGGCAAGTGGGGCGTGGTGGCGTCGAGGCTCGTGAGCATGTCGGCCTTGGATTCGCCGACCGACAAGCCGCCAATGGCGTAGCCGAACAAGTCCGCGCTGGTGGTGATCTCGTGCGCGTGCAGCCGCCTGAGATCGTGAAACACGCCGCCTTGCACGATGCCAAACAAGCGACTGTCGCGCCGCGTCATGGCCGCATCGGAGCGCTTGAGCCAGGCCGTGGTGCGGCGCATGGCACGCAGCACAAACGCGCGGTCAGCATCACCGGGGGGACACTCGTCAAACGCCATGATGATGTCAGCGCCCAAACACATCTGCACCCGCATCGACTCTTCGGGTGTCATGCGGTAGCGCCGCCCATCCAAATGCGACGCGAACGTCACGCCGTCGTCGTCGATTTTGGCAAGCGGACCCTTGTGGCCGGCCTTTTCCCCTTGCGACATCGAGAACACTTGAAAGCCGCCAGAGTCGGTCAACAGTGGGCCGGGCCACGCCATAAATTTGTGCAAACCGCCGCGCGCAGCGATGCGCTCGGGGCCGGGGCGCAACATCAAATGGTACGTGTTGCCGAGCACCATCTGCGTGCCCGCCGCCTTGAGGTCGTCAGGTGCGAGCGCTTTGACGCTGCCCGCGGTGCCCACCACCATGAACACCGGCGTTTGGATGGTGCCGTGCGGCGTCACCAGCGTGCCACGGCGCGCGCCGCCGTCTTCGTGCAACAGGGAAAATGCGAACGTCACGCCGCGCTGCTATCGCTTGTGAGCGCCGCGGTCGAGAGGTTCAAGCAAACCCAGACGTGAGCACGAAAAAACCGCAGGGTCGGCCGCCAAGCCCAGCAACTGCACCGTCCGACGGAGCGGTAAACGCGCGATGCGCCCCTCACTGGTGGCGTCCGTGCCCGTGCAACTCGTGCAGGCGCTGCCTGTTCATCGGCCTCACGCAGCAGCGCGCACTAACGGGGGACCCGCATGACGGCATCGTCAATGACCTCCAAATAGCTGGTGTCGCCGTAGCTGTAAAAACGATAGCCGTGCGCGATGGCCTCGTCATATGCAGCGCGCGCGCGCTCGATGCCGATGGCGGCGCACACCAAGACAAACAAAGTGCTGTGCGGCAAATGGAAGTTGGTGACGATCGCGTCCACCGAGCGGATGCGCGCACCCGGGCGCACAAACAACCGCGTCAGGCCCGCGCCGCTGCGCACGCGCCCGTCGACGTCGACGCTCGATTCAAGGGCGCGCAGGCTCGTGGTGCCGACGGCGACCACGCGATTGCCGCGGTCGCGCGCGCTGTTGACGGCGTCCGCCGCAGCGTTTGACACCCACCAGGGCTCGGGATGCATGACGTGCGTGTCTAAGTTGTCGTCGCGCACCGGCATAAACGTGCCGGGCCCGACATGCAGCGTCACAGCCACGCGCTGCACGCCTTTGTGCGCCAAGGCGTCGAGCATCTCGGCGTCAAAATGCAATCCCGCGGTGGGTGCTGCCGATGAGCCAGGCTTGTTGTCGTCGTGAAACACGGTTTGGTAACGGTCGCGATCGGCGGGCGTGTCGGCGCGGTTCATATACGGCGGCAGCGGCACGTGACCGTGCGCGCGCGCAAACGCCAGCACGTCGCCCAAAAACCGCACGAGATACGCGCCCGCCTCCGAAGGGACACCCTCACCGACAACGGCGCTGAGGGTCATCCCGTTTGTCGCAGTGGCGCCAACAAACGACAGGCGTTGCTCGGGCTTCGGCTTTTTAGAGCAGTTGAGCAGACACACCCAGGTCGCGCTGTCAGCGTCGTGAACGCGCACCAGCAAGCACTCGACCTTACCGCCGCTGTCTTTTTCGCCGAGCAAGCGCGCGGGGATGACCGTGGTGTCGTTGACGACCAGCACATCGCCCGCACTCAGCTCGTCGACGAGGTCGCGCACACCGCGGTGCTCGCAGGAGCTGGCATTTTTTTTGACCACAAGCATGCGTGCATCGCTGCGCCTCAGCGGCGGTTGGGTGGCGATGCGATCGGGCGGCAACACGAAGCCGTACGAGGACAGGCGCGACGGGTCCATCAGCTCGGCTCGCGTCCGTGCGCATCAAACGATGCGCTCACTTGCTCGCCGTACATCGACTCCACCAACTCACCGTAGCGCAGCAGCACCGCCTTGCGCTTGACCTTAAAGCTCGCGGTCAGCGTGCCGTCGTCGACGGACAGCGCGCCGTTGATGACGCGAAAGTATTTGACGGACTCGAAGCTCGCCAGGCTTCGGTTCACCTCGTCCACGCCCGCTTTGAGCTCCGCCAGCAGGGTCGGGTGTTGGCGGTCGGCGGGCTTTTCGTTGCGCTTTGCCCAGGCCGCGAGATCGTCGTCATCGACCACCAACAACGCGACGCAGTATTTGCGGTTGTCGCCCAGGACGATGGCCTCGGCGACGAGCGGCACCGCCTTGAGCAAGCCCTCGATCTTCACCGGTGCTACGTATTTGCCGCCGCTGGTCTTCAGCAGGTCCTTTTTGCGGTCGGTGATGCTTAAAAATCCCTCGGCGTCGAGCTCGCCGATGTCGCCGGTGTGAAACCAGCCGTCGACGTCGAAAGCCTCGGCGTTCGCGGCGTCGCGACGGTGGTAGCCCTGCGTGATGTTGGGGCCCTTGGCGCAGACTTCGCCGTCGTCAGCGATGCGGATTTGCACGCCGCGCAGAGGCAGACCGACGGTGCCCAACTTCCAACGATCGGGGCGGTTGGCGGTCAGCACCGGGCAGCTCTCAGTCAGGCCGTAGCCTTCGATCAACAGCACACCAATCGCCAAGAAAAACGCGTGCACCGCAGGGGCGAGTGGTGCTGACCCCGTCACCATGCTCTGCGTGCGATCGAGTCCCAAGCGAACACGCAGCGCGCTGAGCACCACCCGATCGGCGATGGCATGTTGCACCCGCAGCCACGTCGGCAGCGGCAGGCGCTTTTGGCGAAAGGGAATTGTCGCGGTGCCAACGCCCAGCGCCCAGGTAAAAATCGCGCGTCGTCGGGGCGGGCTGTCTTTCACCGCGCTCATGATGCGCGCGTACATCTTTTCGTACATGCGCGGCGCGGACGGCACGACGCCGGGACGCGACGCCAACAAATCCTCCAACAACGTCGTCACCGAAGACAAGATGGACATGCCGCCAAAAAACACCAGGCCGAATTCGATGAGCCGGCCAAACGAATGGGCCAGCGGCAAGAACAACAGCGCACCGGTTTTTCGCGAGCTGAGCGTGAACATCTCTAAGTCCGCAGCCACCTCGAGCACCGACAGCCAGTTGTCGTGCGTTTGCAACACGCCCTTGGGCGCGCCGGTTGTTCCCGACGTGTACGCGATGCTGCACAGCGCGCTGCGGTGCAGGTTGCGGCGCCGGGTTGCGCGTTCGTCCTCGCTGAGCAGAAGGTTGCGTTTGCCGAGGGCCTCAAGTTCAAACAGCGACATCCAATCCGACGACGGGGCGATGCCCTCCGCATCGAACACCACCGCGAGTCTGAGCTTGAGCGCGCTCGCCTCGTAGTGTTGTTGCAAAAAGTCAAAGCCGCGCCACACCGTGCGCAATTTCTGCAGTGCCGCCGCGTCTTGCACAAAGACCACCTCGACAGCGGCATCGGCGGCGATGAAGCCGGTCTCACCCGCCACCAGCGAGGGGTAAATCGGCACGACGACGGCGCCGATCGACAACGCTGCGAAGTCGGCGACGATCCAGTCCAGGCACGTCGCCCCCATGATGCCGACGACGCCACCGGCCGCCACGGGCGCAGGCAACGACAGCAAGCCCGCGGCCACCGCGTCAACGCGCAGGCGTAGCGCGCCGAAGCTCAAGTCGGCAAACGCGTCGCCCACGTGCGGCCGATGCTTTATCGCAAGCTCGTCTTTGAGCGCTTCCGCGGTGAAAAAGAACATCTCCGCGAGGTTTTGATGGCGCGTGCTGCCGACGGCGTCACTGACGGTGCGGGGTTGGGGGTTAGCCATGACGTGGTCCTGTAGATGATGCTCATTGGGGTCGAGGCCGCATCGCTAACGCTCATCGCACGACGCCAACGACGGCGCAGCGACGCCGTCCGCGCTGATGCGGGTCGTCGGCAACAACTCTTGATACGGCGCGCCCAGTTGCCAACGCCCGCTGCCCAGCAACGCCAAAAACGCGCTTTGCTCCGTCACCGGTTGCCGCGTCACGGGGTCCACGACGTCGTGCGCATCGAGGTGGGCGCCGGGAAACCAGCCGTCGCCGCCGTTTGTGAGGTAGTCAAGCGTTGCGATCCGCACCACGGACAGCGGAGTTACGACCGCACCGTCTTTGACCACGACGACATCGCCGCGTGCACCTGGCACGACGAGCTGTTGCACACGCGCGCCTGGACAACGGATGCCAATCACCTTGCCGTCTAACACGCGCGGCAACAGCTCGCGCGCCGCCGGCGCGTACACCAAACGCACGCCCGAGGACACCTGCGGAAACTGGCCACGCGCATTGCCCGCTTGGATGAGCGCGGCTTCAAGCGTGTCGACGAGCTGTTGATGCGACAGCTCCACGACCACGACCTTGGTGTCGAACTTGAGCGCGGTACGCACGTCTAATAGCCGCACCGGGCCGCCCGTTTTAGCGCCCTTGACGTCGATGTTCCCGATCGACGCGCGAATGCCGCCAGCGTTTCTCAACGCGAAGGTCGGCCGCGCATCGGCGCTGAGTGCACCTTCGCTGGCGAGTAGCAGCGCATCGGCGGACGCGTCACCAAGGTTGGTCTGTGCGTTTCGCACGTGCTCGCGCGCGCCTTCCAGATACGGCAAGCTCGCGCCCACCTCGACGAGCATGGGTGCAAGCGCGTCGCGCGCCCGCTGCTCAAACGTCAGCACCTTGCGATCGACGCTCGCGCGCAACTCCAACATGGTGGTTTCGTCCAGCGGTACCGGTCGTGAGGCGGTGCCGATGTGCGTCACGTGCCCGTCCGCATCGAGGTCGACTGTCAGTGCACCGACGTAGCGCAGGTCACCGGGCGTCGAGACGATCAACACCGCCGCGCCATCGGCAGCGCGCTTTACGATCGGGTAGCAGCTCGCCTCTTGTTGGCACGCAGGGTCGGTGCTGTCGCCAGGCAGCAGGCGGTGTTTCGGCTCGCTGAGCAGGTGCTCGCCACCCGCGGACACGATGACGTCGACGCCGACGAGCCCGCGTTCGATGAGCTTGAGGTCGTAGCGCACGCCTTGCATATGCGACAGCGCCACGATCACGTGAATGCCTTCCGCTTCGAGGGCGCGCACCTGCGCGTTGACAGCGTCGATGACGCCAGCGAGATCCACCGGCAGCTTGACGGCAGCAGTCGCGCCTTTGGAGACGCTGCGCAGTTGTTCCGTCGTCATCGCAACGACACCGACCGTGACGCCGTCGCAGGCGCCGCTGTGGTAGGTGCCCGCGCAGACTTTGGCGCGCGCAGCCAGCTCACCGCCGATGTCGTTGACCCACGGCGTGGCGCCGCTGACATCAACCACCAGCGGCTTAAGTGCGCCGTCGATGATGAACAGGTCGGACGACAAATACGGCGCCGGCGACGCGCGGATGACGTCGGCTAAAAACACCTCACCCATATCGAACTCGTGGTTGCCGACGCCAAACGCAGCAGCGCCGAGCAGCGCGTTTGCCTGCACGACGACACTTTTGCCGTCAAGTTCGAGCGACAACTCTGGTGATGGGATGATGCTGTCGCCGCCGTGAACGACGATGGGGTGCACCGCGTTTGCGCGCAGCGCCGTGATCACCGCTTGCGCCCGCGCGATGCCGCCGATGTCACCCGCGCCAAGCACACCCGCTTCCGTGTCTGACACGTGCAGCAGCGACACTTGTTGCGTGCTCGGCAACATCGACAACGGCGAGGTGGGCGGCGGCATGCGCGGCGGGGCGAGCACCGCAACCGGTCGCGAAACCTGCGTGACACAGCCCGCAGCGAGCAACGCCAGGACCACGACGGGGCGAGCTGCGTCGAGCGGGTGTGGCGTGCGCTGCGAGGCGCCGACCTTGCGAAGTGACCGTGCGGGTTTCACGCCCCACCTCTATCACGCGAAGCCGATCGATGCGCACCCCGATCACACCGAAGCGATTCGCATGCGCGCCTCAATACACCAACGTCAGTGCCACGCCTGGGTAGTAGCGCTGCAGGATCTGCGCGTAGCTGTCGTTTTTGAGGGCGCGGCCGCGTGCGCCCCACTGGCACAAGCCGACGCCGTGTCCTGCGCCTTTGCCGGTGACGACGAGGTGGTCGCCGTCAAACTCTAAGCGATCGATCGACGTGGACCACAGCTTGGTTGCGCCGAGCAAACGCCGCAGGTCCGCACCGGTGATGGTTTTTTTGTGGTGCGCGCCCACCACCTCCACGAAGCGCGCACGGCCGGTCGCGGTGCGCGCGACGATGCTCAACGTCGTCACGGGCTCGCCCAGCACCGATGCGAGTGCTTTGTCGACGGCTGCGCGCTTGATTGAAGCACTCCAGCGCGAACGGTTGGCGGCGTTGCACGCGCCGCACACGCTGCCGGGCAGGTAGGCAAGGGCGGTGCCCCAGCCGTCGCGCGCGCTTTCGGTGTGATCGCCGCAGCTGGCGTGAAAGTACGCCTGCACGACACGGTGTTGGTATGTCATCACGAGCCCGCGCGTGGAGACGGTCGCGTCGATGGCCAGCGCGTGCTCACGCTCGACGCCGCCGTAGACTTGGTCGAGCACGCTCGCCTCCATATGGTAGGGCAAGTCGAGCCGCCGGTATTTTTGCCACAGCGCGAAGGTCCGTGCCGCGATGGCCTGCGCCTGGTACGCGGCCAGCGGCCACCCCGTTGGCAGCTCGGACGACACGATGCCCACGACGTAGGTTTCAAGCTCGAGCGGATGCACCACCAACAGTTCGGGGCGCCCGTCGTACAAGCGCCACTGCACCTCAAGTTCACGTCGGTAGTGATGCCCCGCAAGCGTGAGCAAGTCGGCGCTCAGCACGCGCACGATGGAGTCTCGCTTGGCGAGGCCGTCAACGATGAGGCCGCTGCTGCCCGCCCGCAGCGTCACGCGCCGCCCCGCTGCGATCGGCGCCATCGCGATGCTCACGACGCGCACATCGCCGGTGATGACAAACGGATCGCGAAAGCGACCGACAGCGATGCGCAACATCTCGCCGGTGGTGGCGGCGTCGGCTGCTGCGGTGGCGACGTCACCACGCGCCGAGGGTGCCGACATCGCCAGCAGCGTCAGCACCATCCGCCCTATCGCCACGCGCCGCGAAGACACCGCGGCACCGTATCACGAGCACCCCGGCGCACATCCACGTCATACGCGTGCGTGGCGCGTCAGGTGCGTCGGCACAAAGCGCAAGGACGCGGCTGGTCATGACACCCCCAAACGTGACAAACCCGCGACATGCAACGCACCGCTTTACTGCTGTCGATCTGTGCCACGGCGCTTGGTTGCCCGAGCTATGCCGTCCTCGACCGTGAGATGCGGGGCGCGGTCGACAAAGCGCACCAAGGCGAGCTGTTGTTTTTGCGTCAATCGGTCTACGTCGGCAGTTTTTACGACGACGACCGCTTTCGTTTGGTGCACCCGCGCCGCTTTGAGGAGCTGACGTACCTGCAAACCTTCGAGGGCGACGCCATCGCGCCGCCGCCAGCGGAGGGCATCATCGCTGCCGGCACGCGGGTGCGCGTCGAAAAGATCGAGTGGCCGACCAGCGACGTGGTGTTTCGACGCCCGTTGTACACACCGCGCTACACGACGTGGATCGTGTTGCGTGTGGCGGCCGACCGCGGTGGCGACGTGACGGTCGAGCGCGAGCAGCGCCACATCCTGCTCATGCCCGCGGGTATCGTTGACGACGCCACCTTCAACCTTTGGTTTGCGGCGTCGCTCACGCAGCAGGATCCAAATCCGTGGTTGTTGTCGTTGCCCGCGGACCAACAAGCGGCCATCGCGACCAAGCAAGCGCGCGTTGGCATGAGCTACGACGCGCTGACCGCCGCGTGGGGATTTCCCGACGTGCTGTCGCGCGACGCCGCGGCTGAGTCCACACGCGAGGTCGCAGTGTTTGGTCCGTCGTCGGTCGTGCTCGTCGACGGCGTCGTCGTGGAGGTGCGCCAGCCGGGCGCTGCGCCGGCCGTGATGGCGCAACCAGCCGCACCGGTGGCGCCCAATGCACTTGACGCCCCTGCCACGCAGCCGCCAACAGTCGAGCGGGAACCGGCTGTGCCGAGCGCGCCCGACGGGGCCACAGCGCCTGAGGCGGCCACCACAATCCCCACGCCGTAGCAGCTCAACACCTGCTAT
>JAYTVG010000038.1:0-8854 GCA_043744135.1 Deltaproteobacteria bacterium
CGATGGGGTTCATGGTCACGCCACGTTGGTGCGGACGGCGACCGAGCCAGCGTGCGCGACCCGCTTTACCGAGCTGAACCAGCTCATGCTCGGCGTTGCCCACTTGGCCGATGGTTGCTGTGCAGTCCGCTAACACCATGCGGGTTTCGCCCGAAGGCAAACGCAGCTGCGCGTATTGGCCTTCGCGTGCCATCAACTGCGCCGACGAGCCCGCCGTGCGCACCAGCTGGCCACCCTTGCCGGGCTTGAGCTCGACGTTGTGGATCATGGTGCCAATAGGGATGGCCTTCAACGGCAGGTGGTTGCCGGGTTTGATGTCGGCCGTTGCAGACGCCAACACCGCGTCGCCGACGTTTAACCCGACCGGCGCCAAGATGTAGCGCTTCTCGCCGTCTGCGTATTGCAGCAGCGCGATGCGTGCGGTGCGGTTGGGATCGTATTCGATCGCAGCCACCTTCGCGGGGACATTGGGCTTGTCACGCAAGAAGTCGATGTTGCGGTAGGTGCGCTTGTGGCCGCCGCCGCGAAACCGCACAGTGATGCGTCCGGTGTTGCCGTGACCGCCACTTTTGGAGAGACCTTTGGTCAGACGCTTTTCGGGCTTGGACTTGGTGATTTCAGTGAAATCATGCCCAGTCATGCCACGTTTGCCGGCGCTGGTCGGCTTATAGACACGGATACCCATCCCCACTCTCCCTGGCCATACTGCGGTTCGTCTGGGGAGACGCGCCACGTTTCGGCCGATGAGTCACGACGCCGTCTTTTGGACAAGTCGCGAACGTTACCCGCGTGCGCAATGCGCTCAGCGGAACGGCGTCGTCCCACATCCGTTTCCGCTTGCCAACCCTTTTTTCGCAGTTTGCTCGGTTGCGGCGATTTTTTGGGGCCGCCACGCTTGCGTCACAAACGTGCGCAGCGACGACGATCGTCGCAAATTTTTCGCGCGCATGCGCTTCACGACCGCGCAAATAAATTGCAGTGCGGACTCGCAGCGTGGCGTGCGCATCGCCTGATCGGTGGTCGGTGACCGGTGATCTGTGATCCGGTCGACAGCGAATGGCGCCGTTCGCGAGCGCTACGTGTCGTCGTCGTTTTGGCGCAGCCGCGTCGCGAGCCGTTGCCAGGTGTCGGTCAGCGCCTCGCTGATCACTTTCGTATCCGCGAACACCGGCATGAAGTTGACGTCGCCACGCCAGCGCGGCAGCACGTGGTAGTGCACGTGGCTCGCAATGCCGGCACCCGCTGCTTCGCCCATGTTCATGCCTACGTTCATGCCGGCGGGTTGGTACTCGGCGCGGACGGCGGCGATAGTCTCGCTCAACAAGTCGTGCAAACCGTGGCGCTGCGGCGTGCTGAGCAGCTCGACAGCGTCACCGTGCTGGCGCGGCACCACCATCACGTGGCCGTTTCCGTAGGGGTATTTGTTCAAGATTACAAACGCGTGCTCGCGCGCGGTGACGATGAGGCGCTGCGCGTCCCAGTGCGTCGCTTCGGCTGTGGTGAAAGGTGACGTCGTGCGCGGTGGTCTCGCGCGCGGGTAGTCGCAAAAAATACAACCGGTGGGCGATGGGACAACGGCGCCCTGGGCTTCACCCTTTAAAAAAGCCAAGCGCCAGGGCGCGTACATGCGCTGCATGGCGGCTATGGTTTGGCGCGCGCGACGTCGAGGTTGATGCGGTCTTTCAGCTCTTTGCCGCAGGTGAAAAAGGGCACCCATTTTTGCGGCACCTGGACCTTCTCACCGGTGCGGGGGTTTCGGCCTTCGCGCGCGCGACGCGGTTTCGCGATGAAACTGCCAAAACCGCGGATCTCGATGCGGTCGTGGCGTGCGAGGGCCAAGCGCATCGATTCAAAGATCGTCTCGACGACGATCTCGACGTCCCGTTTGGACATATCGGGAACACTGCGCGCCACTTCTTCGATGAGCTCGCTTTTTGTCACGCTTTGACCTCATAGCCGCTTGTAGTCCAACCAGGCTTGACAACACAAGGCGCTGATTTCTCTCCGTTTTGCAGCGCTCAAAAGACCCGCTTGACGACTGCAGACGCGTAGTAGTGCGCGAGGATCTCTCGGTACGACAGGCCACTTTCAGCCATGCCGATTGCGCCTTGTTGGCACATACCGCTGCCATGGCCAAAGCCCGCGCCCGACAACAACACGCCCGCTAAACGGCCGTCCACGCCGAGTTCCTCTTGCACCACAAACAAGCCCGAGCGCAGATTCTTAAAGCGCTGACGGACCGGCAGTTCGCGCAAGATGCGCGCGCTCCCCGTACTACCTTGCACCTCAAGAGCACGCAGTCGGCCACCAGGTCCACGCTCGATGACGCGCAGGTGCTCGACGACACCGACATTGAGATCCGCGCACAGTGCCGTGAGTTCATCGACGGTGAAGTGGCGCTCCCAGCGGTACGCATCGCCTTTGGTGTTGAACGTCGAACGCCCGCAGTAGGTTTCCTCGCGAGGCGCAGCCAACAACGCGCGGACGTCGTCGTCGGTGCGGATCTCAGCGGGGACGTGGCTGACAGGCTTAAACAGCGCGCTGTCATTGACGCTGGCGGTCGCGGTGGTGGCGGGCGCATGCGGCGCGTCTTTGGTGCCCACCAGCGCGGCCTGCGGCGGTCGATCCCACACGACGTCGGCGGCTTCTGTGTGGCCCCCGCAACACGCTGAGTAGACGCTTTCGACCAAGCGATCACCGACGAACGCCATCTCGCCCCTGGTCTGCTGCGCGGCTTTTGTCGTGCGTGGATGTTGTGCCGTCGCGCCTTTGTACACTTGGCAATGCTGCTCGCTGCACACCAAAAACGGCTCCGCAAAATGGCGGCGGTTGATCTTCGAAAACAGCTCGCCGCGCGCGGTGACAGCCTGTGCCTTGAGCGCTTCCATCGGTGCTGTCGCGAACATCTCCGCAGGCAAAACGCCGGCGACGACCGCGTCTTCGTCGACCAGATTGACCACCGCGAGGGTGCCGTTTTTATCAGGCACGATGACCACCTCGCCGCGCAACTCACGATCCGCGAAGCCGTGCTCGGGGTAGCCGACGCTGTGCTCGACCTGCAACACCTTGATGGTGCCCCCCCCCGTCGCCGTCAATGTCACCGATCCCACGTGTGGCGCAGGCACGCCGGTTTCCACGTCGAACGTCATGGTTGCCGACGGCAGCGACGCCAGCCACTCAAACGGCGTCGGACGTAGGCCTAGTGCGGTGAGCCGGGTGCTCAACGCCGCCTCACTTTCGTCACCGCCAACGGCCGCGATCACGACCGCGCGATTGTCGACCACGGTCCCCTTGACGCCGTACACGCCGCCGACCTCTTTGGCTTGCACCGCGATGCCCCGCTCGCGATAGCGCGCGAGCACGGCTTTTTTGGTCGTGCGCGCGGCTCCTTCGAGTGTTTCAAGCGCCATCAGCTGCTGCACGATGGCGGCGGTGCCGCTTTCGCGCGCGATGGTGAGATCGCTGCCGGCGGGCCATTGGTACCTCTTGTCGCCCGCGGTGACGACGATGACGACCTCGCTGTGCACAGTGACGTGCTGTGCGCCTTGCATCATACCGATGGGCACGACCGGAGCGCCGCTCGCGCTGAACAACAACCGGTGGCTATACAAATCCTCGGTGGAGGTGGCGAGCAGCAGGGAGAGGCATAGCCACATGGCGCGCTCCTACGACATCATCCGGAAGCGACCGTCGAGCGGCACGTACGCGTCGGCGGCGCGCATCAAGCCCTCTTCCGTCGAGGAGCGAAACGCGAACACCTCGACACGCTTGCCCTCGCGCTTGATGCGCTTCACGAGCGGCAGGTAATCACCGTCACCCGAGCACAGCGCCACCACATCGACGTCTTTGAGGGTGTCGAGGATCTCCATCGCGATGCCCATGTCCCAGTCGGCTTTTTTGCTGCCGTCAGCGCGCCGACGTGGCGTTTTTTCCCGGAGCTCGTAGCCGCCGTCGCGCAGGTTGGCGGCGAACCCTTGGTATAGCGAAGCGTCACCATCTTTGACGACGTACGCGATCGCGGTCGCTTTGTGCCGACCGTCGAGCACGACGCTGAGCAGCGCGCGGTAGTCGAGCTTGCTGCCGAATTCGCGACGCGCCGAGGCGGATAGGTTCGCGGCGTCGACAAACACGCCGACCCGCACCAGCGTGTGTTCGCCGTCAGCTTGCGCGTCATTTTTGCTTTGGCGTGCGGCGTGGAGTTCTTCGCGCAACGTGGCCTTGCGCTCCTGCTCGCGTGCCAGTTCGGCCGTGACATCGTCGAGCTGCTGCTGGAGCGCTTGCACTTGTTTGTGGTACGCGCGCTCGGTGTCGATCTGCGCTCGCGTCAGGCGCTGCAGTTGTGCTTCGATTTCCGTCGTGTCGTGTGCGGCATGGCGCGCCAGCTTCGCCTCCAGCTGCGCCGCGCGTTGTTTGAACTGTTCGCGCTCAGCCGCGATTTCGGGAGCTTGAAGCGCCCTGAGCTGCGCGAGTTCACTGCGCAACTCGACGAGCTCACCGTCGACGCGCGCCCGCTCTTGCTCACTCGCGCGACGCAAGCGCTCCTCGTCGCGTAGCGCGCGCTCACGTTGGCCGAGGCGCACCATCATTTCGGAGCGTTCGCGCTCGATGTTGTCGCGCGTTTGGCTGTCGTCGGCGAGCGCTTGTTGCTGCTTTTGAATGGTCTGCGTGTACGTCGCCAAGCGATCCTTGAGTTCCAACAACACGGCCGCTGGCGCCAACTCGCTGCCGCCATGCGCGGCGGCTTGCGCGGTCTTTTCGTCGAGCACTTCGGCCGCCCGCGCCTGCTCAAAAGCCGCTGACAGCACGCGCTCCGCGGCCTCGATGTGCTGCGCTCGGCCATCGCGCACGAGCGCCCAAATCATGCGCGCGCGCTCGCGACGAAAATCGACCGCGCGATAGCTCTCGATGCGCTCCATGACAGCGTCAGCCGGGATGCTCGCGACGATAAAGCGCTCCTTGTGGCTGAGCCGATCGAGCTGGACGGCGATCGCGTGCGCCGCGTCCACGTTCTTCAAAAACGCGTCGGTCACGCGCCCCACCAGCTGCGCCCGATCGACCTGCTGCAGCCGCCCTGCCCCGCCGGGCGTGAGCTTTTGCACCAGCTCTTGAAGCGCTTGGCGGTCGAGCACGCCCTCGATCACCAAGATCGCGCGATGCACGTCCAACACCGCCTTCCACGCCTGCCACATCCCCTTAAACGGCGCGCTGCCGAGCTTCGCGAGTGGCGACACCGGCGTCATCGCTGTGCCCGAGCGAAATCGCAGACCTGCGGCGTGTCGTCGCGCTCGACGAGCGCGCAAACCCCGGCGGGTTGCACGCATACGTCGCTGTCGTTGTCGCACGGCGTGGCAGCGTCACAGCGCGGGGCACACTGACCCTCAAAGCAACGCACGCCTGCGGCACAGTCGAAGTCGTCGGCACAACAAGGCGGTGACTGCCCGAGGCACGCCGCGGTCGTCGTCACCCAAACCATAACCACGCACATGCGGGCCAGCGACGCGCTGCTAGTGACGAGCGAATGCACCGTTGTCGGCTGACGAACGTCGCGTTGAGCGCTTGCAACGGCCACCAATGCAGCGCCCACGGCTCATGGCTCGCGGACCGGCAACGCGCGCAACGCAGCCTTGCCGTCTTTGGTGTAGACCTGAAAGCGCACGGATTTTGCTTTGTGTTTCTCAACGATCTGTTGACGGTTTTTGAGCAGCTTCGATACGAAGCGTTCATACGTCAGGTCGCTGGTGTCCTCGCCGCACGCGGTCCGGGTCTCGACAAATTTGTCGTAGACCTCGCGGTAGTGCGCCTCTTCAGACGCGTTGACATCTTGTTTTGGCGTCACTTGCGACAACAGCTCTTGCGGCACCTGCGCGACGACGGTGCGCGCGTCGTCGTCGTTGCGCGCGTGGTTTGGTGCGTTTGAGATTTGCGCGGACTGCGCGATCAATTCCTTGGGTACCGTGAACATCACGGTGGCTTCGGGCTGAAGCTCACCCGCAGCAAGCGGCGGCAACGATGCCGGGCCGCTTGACGGCACCCGAAAAGCGGCGAGCGGGTCGGGCGCGCTATCGTCAAACAACGAGGCTAACCCCGGTGCGCCCGGATTCGACAGCGCGTTAGCGGGCGCCGACGGCAACAGCGCACCGACGTCAGCAGGCGCTGGCGGCGAAGAAAACGGCGTGCTCGCGCGCGTCGGGCCACTGTCTTTGTCGCGCGACGGGCTGCCAGGAGCACCGGGCGAGCTCGAAGGCAAGGTCGGAAATGCCCCTGACGAGCCCGGCGGCAATGTTGAACCTAGCAGACCGCCGATGGGCCCAAGTGGCTGTGCCGGCCGCGCCGACGACGGCATCATTTGCAGGATCATGTTGATCTGCTTGCCGAGCCGAACAAACGGTCCCGACAGCAACGCTTCGGGCAGGATGCCGACATTTGACGTCTGCTGGTACTGCGAGAGGTGATTCATGATGACGTCGATCGGCTTGCGGACCGATCGCATCGTGAACAGGATGATCATGGTCTGAAACAACGCCAACAAGATGGTGCCGCCGATGACCATGGCTTGGGCATACGCAAGTGCGCGCAGAGGCTTGTTTTGATCGGTCACGACCACGACGTCGAAGTCGGACTCTTTGCCGAGCAGCGGCAACACCGTCAGTGCGTAGCGCCCGCGACCCTCAAGCAGCAGCGGAAGGTGGCCGGCGAAGCTCTGCAAAGGCCCGAGGTCGAGTTCGCCAAAGGCGCTCGATTGCGCGCGCAGCTGGTCCGCCGTCATTTCCGGCAGCGCAGCACCCACCCGCGTCGAGGCGCGCAACAACACCGCCGGCGCGCCCGCTTCTTTGGACAGCGTCTCGGCGAACGCGGCGTCGTACGGCCATCCCAACATCACCAGCCCGACCACGTCGGCGCCTTCAAAAATCGGTGCGGTCGCGACGTGGTGCAGCACGCCGTCGACGTCCATGGCACCGTCGCGTGCCCAACCCGCCTTCGCTTCTGCGATAAACGGAATGCCGGTGAGCGGGAAGTCGAGCTCCGCCGCAGCACCCGCGCGCGACAACAGCGTGGCGTCAGGCTTGAGCACCAACGCGAATGACGGCGCAGCACCGCCGGCACGGGCCAACAACGCGGCCTCGGCCTCGGGCGTCATCGGGCCGCCCTTCACAGCGAGTTTGTGGACCGCGTCGTCGACGCTGCAGCGCGTTGCCGCGTCGACAGCATCCGCGGCGTTGACGCGAAACAGCGCGCGCACGGAGTTGATGGATTGCGCTGCACTCGCTTCAAACGGTGGCATCACCACGTCTGACAAGGCTGTCGTCCCAAGCAGGAAGACAAACACGCCAGCCGCAACGATGAGTGCGACGGTCAGCCACAGCCTCAGTTGGAAGATCACGCCACTACTCCTTGAGACAACAAACCCGCGAGACAGACGGTAAGCCGCACGTGGGCCAGACGATCTCGCGGACAGTAGCCGAAACCTGGCTGTGGCGCACCTTGTTGGTGACGCCAATCGTCGAGCGGGGCTGACAGTGGATTTCGCCCACTGCAAAGCGGGACAGTAAAGCCCTCGCTACGGCTCAATCGGTGGTGCCAGCGGTGGTGGTGCCGGTCGCGGTTGAGTCGCGATGACACTCACCGGAACCGCGACGCGCATCGCAGCATCTTTGATGGAGACGTCGACGACACCTTTGGCGGACACCGTCGCGTCAATGTACAACAGGCTCCCCGGCGGCACCTGAAGCGGCTGCACCCGCAACGGCTCGCTGCCCAAAAAAAACGTCATCATATAGTCCCCAGCAGGCACCGCTGTCAGTTCGATGTCGCCTCCTTTGACGGCGAGCACGCGCCCCTTTGCGAGCACACGCACGCTCGCGGTCACAAACGGCATCTCGCGCACTCGAAGCGTGCGCTCGCCCGCAGGCAGCGTGATGGTCGCGGTGTCGCCAGGGGCCGCGCGTGCGAGCTCTTTGCCGTCACCGTCGATGAAGGTGAGCGTGGTTTTTTGCATGTTGGTGACTGAAAACGGCTGCGCCCGCGCGAGCACGATACTCGCCGGCACAAAATGCATCCCCGTCACGCTCATCGTCGCGCTGGTGGCGTTGTCGTCGCGGATGTCTTCACCCTCAAGCATGACGACGACGCTCGGCGCGAGTTCCGTCAGCTTGGCGGGTTTGCGTAAGGCACGCCGCACCAGCGCCGACGACGCCATCGCGCGCTCGCGTTCTTCAGACAGCGGCCACGGTGTGCTCGCCAACTCCGGCGCCACCACGACGTGGCCCTTGACGCCCATCTCCTCTGCCCGCAACGGCGCCGCGACGCACACGACGATGGCGACGACCACCAGCGCACTGCAGTGACCATGCTTGCTACGATCCATTCGGCACCCACGCGAAAAAGAGCCAGTCGCGTACTGTACCGTGCGCGCGGAATCTTTCGTCAACCTCGTTTTTCAGATGCGTCGCCTTGAGAGGTGCACAGCGAATTACCTTGTTCACCGCCCAAGGTCGGTGAAATCACCCACCCCGATCGGCAATTCATCGACCTTAGGAGCTGCACGATGCAGTTTCACCGACGCTGGAGGTGAACCATGAAACTGCTGCGTGCAGCCGCTATTTTTGTCGACCGGGCGATGCCGGTGATCTGGCCTGGTCGCGCCTTGACGGCGGCTGTCGGTGCGCTCGCGGCGTGCGCGTTTGGCGCCGCTGCACTCGGTGATCTGCGCCAACACGCGACGGCAGCGTTGGTGCTGTGGATCGCTGCCGCGGGTGCCGGCGTCGTCGTGATCCGCGTTCACACGCGCGCGCCGCGCAACATCGTGTTGGCGCTGATGCTGGTCCGCATCGTGGCGTGCGTGGCGCAACCGTCG
>JAYTVG010000039.1:0-8834 GCA_043744135.1 Deltaproteobacteria bacterium
CCTCAAACTGCTGTCGGTCGATCGGTGCACTGAACGCGGCGTTGTTGGCAAACGACGGCGCCACGCCAAATCCCGTCGACGGCGTGGCGCCAAAGCCAACGGGCGACAGCTGCGGAAAACCGGCGTGAGCAAAAGGCGCGGCAGCTGGCATCTGAAACAAGCCCGTGGACGGCAATGCAGCGGCACCAGCGAGGCCGTTGAGGTTGAACATCGGCGTCGCTGCCGAGGCAAGCGGCGGCGGCGCGCGCGGCACGGCCTTGGCGACCAACTCAAGCAACGGCCTCCCGTCAAGGTGTGGCAGGTGCAAAACGCGCCCGGTGCGTGTCAGCGCGTCAATCTCACCGAGATCGACGCCGTTGCCCATCAACACCACGTTGGCGTCAAAAAAGCGCAGCACGCCGTGGATGAACTCGATGCCGCCCATATCGTGAAGTTTTGGCGGCACCACGACCAACGTGTAGTGGCCACCCTTGAGCTGAGCGACGGCATCGTTGGCGGTCGCCGACAGCGTGCACGCAAAGCCCGCCATCGACAGCTCGGGTTCAAACCGCGGGCCGACCTCACCGACCAAAAGCAAGGCAGATGCGCTCACGCAATCACCCTAGCAAGGATCGCCACGGCGGTGGGTTTCGCTGCCTTGTGGTGGTCAAGTGGCCACTGGATTGCTATCGGAGTTGTCATGGAAGCGTTGATCGCAATCGGTGCAGTGGTGACGGTTGTGGGTGCGATCAGCACCATCCTCATTCGCGTCACGCTCGGTGACGGACAAAAGCGGCGGCTGCTGAAGATTCGCGCCGAGCTGCGCCAACAACATGGACTGCCGCCCGCGCCACCCACGTTGTGAGCACGTTGAGTGAGGCACACACGCGGCCGACCGCGAGGACACAAGTCCCTTGTTTGATGCCGCGGTAGTCCCTATGCCTCGCAGCATGGGATTTTTGGGCAACCTGTTTGGCGGCGAGGCGTCGTCGCAAAAAAGCATCGACAAGCTCGTCATCAAGGTCAAGGAGCGTTACGCGCAGCCTGAGTACCGGCGCGAGGCGATGGAGAAATTGCTCGCCCTCGGCACACCCGAAGCCATCGCGGGTGTGCTGCAGCGTTTCGCCGTCGTCGCGCAGTCGCCCCACTGGGACGAAGAGGAGAAGCGCTGGTTGGTGGAGGAGCTCGCTGAGCGGGGTGACCCGGCGCGCGCGGCGCTGTTGGCGTTTTTGAAACGCGCCGACCACATCGCCTTCGCGGCCAAAGCGCTCAAACGCCTCAGTGCTGGCGACGCGTTTATGCGCGACCTCGCTGATGCGTTGCGCGCGCGTCCGCCAGAAGACCACCGCACATCACAAGGCAAAGCGGAGCTCATCGCCGCTTTGGGTGACGCCAACACCGCAGACGCGCTGGCGGCGGTGCTGCCGTATTTGTCCGATCACGCCGACGACGTGCAGTGCACCACGGTCGACAGCATCGAGCGCCTGTGGTCGGCACCGGACGCGCCGCACGCGGATTCGGTAACGCGCTTGCAGGCCATCGTCACCGACGACGCTCGCTCCGCGCGCGTGTTGCGCCACGCTGCGGGCGCGATGATGCGCTTGGCGATCGTCATCGACCCCACGAAGCCACTCGCATCCGCGGTTGCCGAGGACTTCGTCGTCAAAGATGGCCGTTTGGCGCGCAGCTAGCGCTAGGCAACGACACCGCGAGCGCTAAATCATGATGCTGTCGTCGAGGGGTCCGTGCAGCCGCAGCGGCTTGTTGCTCTCGCGATCGTTGTTGTGGCGCCACGTCGCGCCCTTCGGATCCATCGTGTAGACGTCCATCCACTCCTGGTAGTGGTCCGCGAGTTCGAGCACCGCGTCAAGCAGCAGCGCGAAGTCTTCCTCAGGGGTCGCGGGTGAAAACGAGATGCGCAACCAACCAGGCTTTTGCGTCTCGTCGCCTTGGTCGAGGGCGGTGCGAATCTCGCAGCTGCGCGCGGCGTCGATGCCGAGCAGCTCGTGGCCGTAGGTGCCCGCACACATGCAGCCGCCACGCGTTTGGATGCCAAAACGGTCCGACAGCATGCGCGCTGCAAGATTGTAGTGCAGGCGCCCCTCGTCAAACACGATCGACACGATGCCTAAACGAGGCGCGTGATGGTCGCCCAAGATGTTGATGCGCGGGTGTGCGCCCCACGCCGCGATGGCGCGTCGCACGAAGTTGTCCTCCACCTGCGCGATGCGCGCGGTGCCGAGCATCTCTTTGAGCTCAAAGGCGAGTCCCGCACGAATGACGCCGATGACGTCGGGGGTGCCGCTTTCTTCGCGGTGGCTGAGCTCCGCCGTGTAGCGCCAATCCCACGGCGACGTGAACACCACGGTGCCGCCACCCGGCTCGACGGGCACGCGGCTGCGAAATAGCCGGCGGTTCGCGACCAATAAGCCGGGTGCTTGCGGCCCACCCAAAAATTTGTGCATCGACACGAAAATGGCGTCTTTGCGCGCGGCAGCATCCGCAGGGTGCATGTCGATGTCGACGTACGGCGCGGCCGCGGCGTAGTCAAAACACGCAAAGCCGCCCTTGCTGTGCAGCGCGCGGGCGAGCCCGTCGACGTCGTTTTTTATGCCAGTGACGTTCGACGCCGCGCAAAACGAGCCGATCTTCAAGGGGCGATTGGCGTAGCGGGCGTCGTCGAGCAGCGCCAACAACTCCGCCACCGACACGCGGCCACTGTCGTCAAAGCCCACCATGACGACGTCCGCGATGCTTTCGCGCCAGGGTAAGTCATTTGAGTGGTGCTCCATCTTTGAGATGAACACCACCGGCCGGTCCGCTTGCGGGATTTGATCTTTGACGTGCACGACGCGTTCGATGGGCTCAGGCACCAGCAAACCGATCGCGCGCACCAGCTTGTTGATGGCGCCCGTCGCACCGGAGCCACAATACACCACGACGTCGTCGTCGGCGGCGTGGACGTGGCGTTTGGTGATGGCGTGCGCGTGCCGGTACAGCTCCGTCATATAGCCGCCGGTGGCGCTGGCGTCGGTGTGTGTGTTGGCCATCCACGGCAACACGCGCTCGCGCACCACGTCCTCGATGGCCGCGAACGGCAGCCCCGACGCGGTGTAGTCGAAATAGCGCTTGGGCAAGATGCCAAACGGCGTGCGAATGACGGCGTTTTTGCCGATCACCCCCTGGCGCACCCAGTGCAAAATCGGATCGGAACGGAGATCGGATGCGAGGGGGAGGACGGTCACGAGGTCATTTAAAGCACGCCGTCTCGAGCAGCGCTATCGCCCGCACGGCGGAGGTCGCGACGCACCGGTCCTCGGATGGCAGGGCACGGCTTTTCAAACGCACGCTTGGCGCTAGCGGCCAATGCAACCCCGAGCACCAAGGTTTCAGCGCGTGGTTAAAAAAGGTCGAGGATGTCGTTGCGAAACGACAAAAACATCAAGACGCCAATGATGGCCAAACCGAGTTTTCCGGCCAACGCCCGCGTCTGCAGCGTGATGCGTTTGCGGGTGACAGCCTCGACGGCGAACATGGTCAGGTGGCCGCCATCCAGCACCGGGATCGGCATCAAGTTGAGCACCGCGAGGTTGACGCTGATGACAACCATCAAGCCCAAAAACGACTGCGCGCCTTGGTGCGCCGCTTCGCCCGCGAGCTTAAAGATCGTGATCGGCCCGCCCAGCGACTCAACGCCGACGCGCCCCGACGCCAGCAAACCGAAGCCGCGCAGCACGTCGACGACCGCGTCCCACGTGGCGCCGACCGCGCGCTCACCCGCCTGCACGACGCCGACGTGGCGCTGCACCGTTTTGGCGTTGCCGTAGGGGGCATCCACCTGCGCGCCCCACACCTTGAGGCTTTTGAGCTGCCGCTTGGGGTGAGGCCCCATGCGAAACACCAGCGTATGCGGACCGATGTCCGTCAGCACGGCGAGCGTGTGCACAGCGTCGGGTGCCGCCTGTAGCGCGTTGTCGATATCGCCCGGTACGTGCAACGCCACCCCGTCGACAGCGACGACGCGGTCGGCACCAACGACGAGTCCTTGCGCGTGTGCGACGGTGCCCGGCAACACGTACGCGACGAGGCCCGCGGCCGGTTGCACGCCACGGCGGCGTTCGCGTAGTGCTTGCGCGCTTGCGCCCACGCCAGCAGTGGCGGCGACCGCGACCGCGCTGTCAGCCAGGTCCGCCGCGACTACGGCGAAGCGGCTGGTGCGGGCCGTCAGCGTCTCATCGAACACGGCGGGGACGCTCACCGTGCGCGGCGCGTCGGTGCCGCTTGCGACCTGCAGCGTCCACGCATCGGCAGCGGCGTCGAGCAGCGCGAACAATTGCTCGCTGTTGTCGACGGTTTGGCCGTTGACGCGCGACACCACGTCTTGGTTGCGCAGACCAGCGACCCACGCCGGGCTCTGCGGGCGCACCAGCACGACAGGCAGCTCCTGCACCGACATCACGCCCAACCGACCGACTTGCTTGTGGCTGTCAAACAACGTCGGTGCTGGTGCCGCGCGCGGCGTGATGCGCAGCGTGCGGGGTGAGCCGTTGCGCTCGACGGTGATGTCGAGGGCGCGACCCGCATGCGTCTCCACCACCGCTTGCACATCGGAGAACACAGCGATGGGCGTGTCGTCGATCCGCACGACGCGATCGCCCGCGCGCAGGCCCGCCAAGTCCGCAGGGTCGCCAGCGGTGGTGGCGCCGATCACCGCGTCGGCGACCGTCTCGGTGCCAAGCGCCTGGGCGAAAAACAGCGCGAACGGCAACAGGATGTTCGCGACGGGGCCCGCGATTGCGATGGCGGACTTGGCGAAAAATCCACGCAGCAAAAACGCGCGGTGTGCTTGATCCGCCGGCACTTCTGCGCTGACGTCGTCACCGTACATGCGCACGTAGCCACCCAGCGGCAGCGCGCTGAGGCGATAGTCGGTCTCACCGATGCGAAATCCAAACAGGCGCGGGCCAAAGCCGAGCGAAAACGTCAACACCCGCACACCGACGAGCTTCGCGACGATAAAATGTCCGAACTCGTGCACGGTGACGAGCACGCCGAGCAAGACGACGAACGCCGCAACGCTCAACATCTAAAGGCACCCGAGATGGCGTGACCCATCATGTGATTAGGACTTTGTCGGGCGCGGTGCGGCGGGCTTGATCGCGTCCGCATCATCGTCGTCGTCTTCAATGTGCAACACGTGGCTGTCCTCGTCGACGATCTTCGCCGAGCCGTCCAAAAGCTTTTGCAGATCCGCGGCGCTTACTTTTTGGGTGGCGGCGGCGACTTTGATGGAGGGTGCTACGGGCTTCTTCGGGCTCATGCAGTGATTCTAACGCAAACTATTGCCGCTGTCAGATCTAGCGCGCGCTCAGGGGCCTGACCTGGGCACCTGGCGCGACCGCGGCGCCCGCGTCAGCGACGTGCCACACGGCACGTGTTTCCGCGCCACGGTCACCGCTGTCGACACCCAAGTGACACCGCATCGACATCGCAACTTCGTTTGCGCGCGGATTTATGCGACAGCGCGCTAGCATCGTTTCGTGCGCGCCCCCCTCCTCCTCATCACTGCTGTGCTTGGCGTGATGGCGCAAGGCTGCCATCTGCTGTCACCCGTGACGCCGTGTGCTAGCGACATCGAGTGCGCGCAGCCAGACAGCTGCGACGCAGCGCTTCACGTATGCCGCGCAGCCCTCGCGCACCGCGATGACGCCGGCATTGCCGTTGACGCTGGGGCGGACGCGGGCATCCCCGACGCCGACGCCGGCGCCGATGCCGGCGACGTCGATGCAGGCGCCGATGCCGGCGACGTCGATGCAGGCGCTGATGTGGACGCAGGCGCTGATGCTGGCGGCGATGGAGGCGTCGACGCAGGTCAGGCCTTTGACGACGCGGGCTCCCCGACGGACGCGGGAACGCCGGTCGACGCCGGCCCCCACCTCGTCATCTCGGCTGCCATCGGCGCACCTGCGGGCACGGTGGTTGGCGTAAACGTTGCTAGCTTCGCGAGTGGCGCGTTCACGCTGACGTCGCCGCTGGGCGCCCCGGTTGCGTACGCGCACGATCCGAGTGCACGCCTGGGCAAGGTCGTGTGGTTTCGCCTCGCTGACAACATCGCTGCCGGCGCTGAAGCGCGCTACGCGTTGACGCCCGGCAGTGGCGACCCCTCTCGCCTCGACGCGGTGTTGCTCGCTGGCGACGACTTCAGCACCACGTTGTCGCCCACGCTCGTCGTGACGGCTGCGGGTGCTGCGGCCGTCGACTTTTCTGCGGGGCGCGTGAGCATCACAATGTCGAGCAACGAGGGCGACGCGGCGATCGTGCGCGCCGATGCGTCGATCGACCGGGGCAAGGGCTTTAACGCTCGGCAGATGGTGCGCGTGACGCGGGTGGGCGGCACAGCGTTTCCACCCGGCATCGTGCGGATGCTCGGCGTGCTGCAGGGCCCTGCACCCGCAGTTACGCAAGACAACTTCGAATTCTTTTTGCGCGAGCTTGTCACCGTCATCATGCAAGAAGATGGCGCGTACATTTGGCTGACGTTGCCCAACACCAACCTCGAATTTTGGACGGGCACGGCGTGGTCAAGCACGAGCGCCGCGTGGCACGCCGTCACCAACGCCGATCTCGAGGTGGAGATCGACAGCGATGGCGTGAGCTTCACCGTCAGCGTCTATGATGTCGATGGCCAAGTGCTCACCGAGACCGCGCCGCGCGCGTGGACCGACGTCACGGACCCCAGCGGCGCGCCCGACCACGCCTTGCGGGTGTTTTTTGGCGAGCCGTTCGCGGGACCGGGTGCGGCGTTTTTTTTCAGCGATTTTTCGAGCGACTTCATCATGCTGCGCGCCCGCCTTGCGACCGAGCCGACTGTCACGCTCGCGCCATGACGACGGCGCAGACAGCGTGCGTGAAGTTTCAGAGGCAGCGGGCGACATCCTCGGAGGATGAGGGGTCGCACGCGCGTCAGCGTCGGACGGCTACTGCACGGTAACGGGCACGCTGAAGGTGAAGTCCGCGAGCGCACTGGTGCAGCCGTCGGCGTCGACGGTCGACTGAAACGTCGTGTTGTCGATGTTGACGTGTGCGATGTTGATGCCGCTGGTAGAGCCCGCGAAGTTGCCGTCGGCCGCCACCTCCGTGATGGTGACGTCGCCGACGATGGCGAGGTATTCGTCTTGCGAGGTTTCGTCTTGCACCCGCACGCACACACCGCACGTGGCGTACTGGGCGCCGACGGGGAACGTGCCCGTGGTGATGGTGCCGTTAAACGGCGCGACGTTGCCGTACAGCTCAACCGCGATGAAGTCGCCGCCGTTAAACGTCGCCTCCACACGCACCGAGCCCAGCGTGGTGGTGTTGGGGACGAAGGTGCCGGGACCCGTCGGCGTCGCGAGCACGACGGGGAGGTTGGCGGCGAGGCTGCACGCGTCGCCTTCGCCTTCACCTTCACCTTCACCTTCGCCTTCACCTTCACCTTCACCTTCACCTTCTCCCTCGCCCGAGGGTGCCGGCGTGCACGCTGGCGCGCACAGGGCGAGGTTGAAGGTGGCGAGGGCGACGATGGAACAAGGGAGATTGCGCATGCGTCACGATAGGCGACGGTTGGGCAGGTTCAACCTGTCATTTCACCGGCCTCGGGAGGTGAACAAGCGATTTCACGGTTGGCTTTGGTGACTTTGCAAGGGTGGAAGTGTGGACGCTCCCATCGCCTACCAACCCCGCTGCCGTCTGTGATTTCACCAAGGGAGCCAACGTGAGTTGCAATCGTGAACGAGTACTCCGAGGCCTTTAAAGCCAATCTTGTTCGAAGAATGCTGCCGCCAAGTGGGAGTTCGGCAAATGCTCTCGCCGTCGAGACCGGGCTCAATCAGTCGACCCTTTGGCGGTGGCTGCGAGATGCCCGTAACGTCGGCGTCGTGGACAAACCTGCCAAGAAATGGCACAGTTGTCGTAGGTGCGCGGATTGCGCGTTCCCGCCAGCGGCTCTATTATATGACACGTTTGGGGTTGGTCGGGCTTCACCGAGTACCTGACATCGGAGGAAGGCGTGTTCAGGAATTTCATGATTCATTCCCAAAGGTCGATGAATTTACATGATTCATCTCCTGCGTCGATGAAATGCGCGCTGCTACATCTATGCGTGGCTGTTTGTGCCGGCTGCGCCCCGGGCTTGGCGGATTTAACCGGCTGGAATTTAATAGTGGGGACACTTTCGGGCGACGCGCACGCTTCGTGGACTTCCAAGCCGACAAAAACGGATGGTGTCTAGAGCTAAGCGACAGCGCAACGTTTGAAATCAATGGCCAGCTTTGGCCCAAGGATCTCTCCGTACGAGGTGGTGGACGTGGTGTCAGCGGTCCAGATTACTCGTCCTGCATTGGCGTCAGTGTAGCCATTCTAGAAGAGACGACTCCGGAGGTTTTCAGAGCAGAGACCGTCACGATTGCGATCGAAGATGGCGGGCAACGCAGGGAGTTTGACGTCACAGAGATGTTTCAGGACCTTGTACCGACACTGCTGACGCCTGTGGTTCAAGCCGGTGACTCCGCCATTTTCGAGGCAAATCCGCTGCCAGCCGAAGCGCACGCTCGGATCGAGTACCGCGAGGAACTTGATGTTGCCCTTGACGGGGATCGCGTGGAGGTTGCTGTCCCGCAAGGACTTGCCCCGGCGACGTACCGTCTATGGCTAAATACGTCACAATCCCTCTCTGGCCAATGCGGCGAGGTCCCTTGCGGAGGGAAGTTCGGCGCGGAGTGGAGAGGAGATGTGGTGGTGCAGTAGCACGCACCACGTAACCGCCATGAACAATACCGCCGCTGCACCCGGCGTCGACTCCTCGATGACGTTTGGCC
>JAYTVG010000040.1:0-2654 GCA_043744135.1 Deltaproteobacteria bacterium
CGACGGTCACCAACATGG
The DNA here is from genome assembly GCA_043744135.1 of Deltaproteobacteria bacterium. Lineage (GTDB taxonomy): Bacteria > Myxococcota > UBA727 > UBA727 > VGSZ01 > JAYTVG01. Next base: position 19 of record JAYTVG010000040.1, read on the forward strand.
TCGCGCACCAAAAAAGTCTCGTTGAGGCGATCGCCCTCACGCGCAGCTACGCTGAGCGGTTGCTGACACTGAGCGACGCGCAGCTGTCCGTGGGGTCTCCCGCGACCGGCCTCAACGTGTTCGGCGACGCAGGTGGGCCCTATACGGTGACGTGGACTTGCGCGAGCGACACGCCGTTTTTCGGGGCCACGACGTGCACCGTGGTGACGTCGTGGGACGAGCGCACCGGGCCGCACACCTTCAAAATCGCAGTCGCGCGAGACACCCGATGAAGCACATTCGCAGACGTCGCGCGTTCACCATGATCGAAGTCGCCGTTGTCCTCGCCATCGCGGGCATCATCGCGCTCGCGTCGACCGTGCTGTTTTCGTCGATGACGCAGGGCTTCATCCAAGCGGAGCGGCAGTCGACCTTGTCGGATAGCGCCTTGCAGGTGTCGCAGTTTTTGTCGTCGGAGATCGCCAGCATCGGCGGCAACGGCACCACCTCAAATAACGCCATCTTCGTCGACGACAACTGCGCTGCGTGGGGCGACTACCCGAGTTGCGCCGCAAACAGCGACCGCGTGCGGGTGTTTTCCGCCATCAGCGGTGCACCCTCGTGCCGCATCTTTGACGTGGTGGACGACGGCAACGGTCTGATCGTCACGTTGTGGCAGCGCAATCGTTCGGGGCAGTTTCAGTGCTGCCTTAACGACGAGATGAACGATCGGCGCCCGAGCAACGGCACCGCGCAATATCTCCGGCGCCACGCGCTGGTCACGTCGAACGAATTTCACAAACCGGTGCTGCTTACCGCCATCCAAGGGGGAGGTGGCATGCCGATTCCCGGCGTCATCGCAGCGCGCATCGTGGTGCCGTCCAACCCCGGACCGTTCCCGAATTCCAACTGCGCGTTTCGGCTCACCGACGTGGTGGCGCCGACGGAGCGCAGCGAACCACCAAACGCGGCTGAGTGGCGCGATGGCACCATCGCACTGGCGGACTACCGCACGCTGTTCATCAACGCCGACAACGACCTCATCTTGCACGTCGACCGCGACGAAAACGACCACGGCCTGCGCCCAACGCTCACCAACGGCGGCACCGAGATCGGCGTCTGCCAATGCGGCTGGCACGACCCTGCGGCGCCGCTCTCCCCCGACGCTGAAGAGACCGTGGTGGTCGCGCACGGCGTGTACGATATGCAAGTGGTGCTCGGTTACGACGCCAATGACACCGACGCCACTGAAGTAGAAGTCTGGCGCCCTTCCTCGCTGCTGCCGCCCGCCAACAGCGTGCTGCGCATGGTGCGTATCGACTACCTCGTGGGCACCACCACCCGACAACAGGCCAATCTCGCGCTGACGCCGCTCAATCCCACGGCGACGCGCACGGTGGCCAACGTGTTGTTGCGCTCGGGCAGCGTTCGCGTGGCGCCGCGCAACCTCGACTCCAAGGGGGCCCGATAGTGTCCACCATCACCGCGCAGTCCCCCTTCCGCCGTCGAGCAGCGTTTGCGTTGCCTTTGGTGTTGATGGTCCTCGCCCTGCTCGCCATCGCATTTTCAACGGTCATCGCTGTGGTGGCGGCTCATGTTGGTGAAAGCCGGCGCTTGATCGGGCAAAACCGCGCGTTTTACGCCTGCGACAACGCGGCGCGCTTGGCGGCCAGCATCACCGAGCGCAAACTGCTCGCGAACGCTCGCGATAACCCACTTGAGATCGCCGACGACATCGTGACGGACCTGTGCACCTTTGGTGCGTGCGATCGCAGCACCGAGGTGTTTAAGCCGTTCGCGCCCGGCGCGGTGGTCGCGTGCGGGCCCGGCTGCCGGGGTACTTGCCGGTTGGGCAAGTGCGAGGCGACGGTCGCGACCGTCAGCTACAAACACCCCGTCAACAACGCAGGACCGTTTTTTCTCGCGGGCACCGACAGCGTCATGGAGGCGTTTTCGCTGACGATCGCGCCACCGATCGGTGCGCCCAAACGCATCCGGTTGGGTGCGTTTGCCGGCTCGCTGGCGAGCCAAAGCGCGCTGGCGGTGAGCGTCGGCGCCCGCGACAGCTTGTCAGGAGCGCTGTGCACGCGGCGCGAGAGCTACACGGTTGGTTCGATCAACCCCGCACAGTTTTTGGTGTTTTCCGAGGTGGCGACGCTGATGCCGCAAAACGCCGCCGGCTTTGCGGTCACGCCGCCAGCCGCAAGCGCTGCACCCGGGTTTTACGTCAATGGCGCCATCGTCGCGGAGCCGGTGGCACCACCGATCACGTCGGTGAGCACGAGCGGCACCGCGTTTGCGAGCGTGCGGGTGGCGCAAAGTCCGATTCACCCCTCGGTGACCGGCGCCATGCAGGGGCGAAACCGCAACGGCGCCCCGGGTGCCCTGCCCGCCAGCGCGCGCTTTTTGGTCGACCCGGTGGTGCGCTGTTTCGCGACGCCCGCGGCCACGTGCCACAAAGACAGCGAGGCGCTCGCGGCCACCAAGCTGTACGGTCAAGCGGACCTGCGCATCGTCGACGGCGTGTGGTTTAAGCGCATCGCCGGCAACAACCCCGCGGAGCTCGACCCCGACGGCGTGCCGAAGATGCCGGGCCGGCGCATCTGGTCGGACCACCCGGGCGTGTTGCAAGTGCTGGCCCCAAGCACGCTCGCGGA
>JAYTVG010000041.1:0-8789 GCA_043744135.1 Deltaproteobacteria bacterium
CGTGTCGACGTCCACGAGGAGACGTTTTGGCCATCAACCGCGACAAGGTCCAAGCTGCAGCCGCAAAGCTCCTGCAGCAAGGGAAATTCGACAAGGCGGTGATCGAGCTGCAGCGGCTCGTCGAGGACGATCCGACCGACGTACGCACGTTTTTGAAGTTGGGCGAAACCTACCCAAAGATGGGAAAAAAGAAGGAGGCGCTGGCCGCGTTTGATCGCGCAGCATCGATCTACGCCGAGCAAGGCTTTTTTTTGAAAGCCGTCGCGGTGCTCAAGCAGCTGCTGCGCGTCGATTCCGCATTGCCAGAGATGCACCTCAAGCTCGCCGAACTCTACCAGCAGCTCGGCCTGACCTCGGACGCGTTGTCGCACTATCAACAAGTGGCGCTGTTTCATGAGCAGGCCGGGCGCGCTCGAGAAACGCTCGACATTTTGAAGCGCATGGTCGACCTCGACCCCGACAACATCCCCTCACGCATCAAGCTGGGTGAGCTGTTCGCGCAGCAGGGCTTGCAACAAGAAGCCGTCGCCGAGTTGCGCGGCGCGCTGGGCTTTTTGAAGGCGCAACAGCGCTTCGAGGACTACACGCGCGTCGGCGAGAAGCTCGTGCAGTACGACGCCACCGCCCTCGACGTCGTTCGTGAGCTTGCGCAGCTGTATTTGGCGCGGGCGGAACCGAGTCTGGCGCTGTCTAAACTGCAGATCAGCTTTCGCGCTGACGGACGCAACGTGGAGACGTTGTCGCTGATGGCGCAAGCGTTTTTGGACATGCAGCAGGTGGGCAAGACCATCGTCGTGTACAAGGAACTCGCGAAAATTCACCAAACCGACGGCAACACCGCGCTCGCGACCGGCCAGTGGACGCGCGTCCTTGAACTGGTGCCGGATGACGATGAGGCGCTGCGCGCGCTCGGTCGCAAAGCGGCGGCACCGGCGACGATCGCGCGCCCCGCGCCGCTGAGCCCCGCGCCGCTGAGCCCCGCGCCGTCCAGCCCTGCGCCGCTGAGCCCTGCGCCGCTGAGCGCTGCGCCGCCCAGCCCCGTGCCGCTGAGCCCCGCACCGCTAAGGACTGCACCGTTGAGCCCTGCACCGTTGAGCCCGGTGCCAACGGGTCCCGCATCTGTGCCTGCGCCGCTGAGTGCTGCGCCGCTCATTTCGCCGCGCAGCTCGCCGCTCAACGCCGCGCCGTTTAGCACGCCGTCGAACGCGCCACCCTCGACACCGGTGCCCGCGGCCGCCGTTGCGCGGGCCGCGGCGAGCAAAACCGTGAGCGACCCGCACGCGGAGCTGCTGCAAAAGCTGCTCACGGAGACGGACGTGTACGTGAAGTACGGGCTCAAGGAGAAAGCCACCGAACACCTCGTCAAGATTTTTGCGTTGCGCGCGGACTACATCCCCGGCTTAGAGAAGCAAAAACAGCTGCTGCAGCCCGTCGGTGGCCGTGAGCTCAAAGATAGCCTGCGCAAGTTGGTGGCGGCCGCCGATGAGCAGGAGCATCCGCGCCTCGCGGAGTGGAAAGCCGAGCTCATCAGCACAGACAACAAAGCGCCGAGCGCCGTGCGCAACGCTAGCGCACCACCACGTGTGGTGCCGGTGCCCGCAGCGATGCCGGATGCGCTCGCGCTGCAGGGGTTTGACGAGTTGCTCGCGGACCCAAGCGACAGCGTCGACGCGTTTGACCCCGTGGTGGCCGAGCCGATCGTGACCGTGCCGCAACCGTCGTCGGTGAGCCGATCGGAGGTCGCGCGCGCCCGGCCCTACGATCTTGCGACCGTGGCCGGACCGGCGCCACCGCCGGTCCCGTTGTCGACGTCAGGGACGATGGTGCTGTCAGACCTGGTGTCACCCGAACAAGATGACGCAGCGGACGAAATGGTACGCAGAGCGCTGCACGACATCTCGCAAGAAGATCTCGAGCTCGCCACCGAACACGTGCTCGACATCGGCGACAGCGATATCGTCAGCGACGATGGCGGGCCGCTGTCGTCGCCCGACTTACGCATCGTGGCGCCGCGTCGCCAGACCTCGTTCGATCCGGCGCGCGTTTTCTCCCCCGCGAACTCCGCAGCGGCGGACGCGGCAACCGGGTCGGAGTCTCTCGACGCGGCCGCGCGTCGCGCGCTCGACGACCTGCCCGCCGATCTCAACAGCGCGTTTGGAGACGGCGAGGTGCTCGCGGAGCTCAGCTTACTGCAGCTTCCCCCCGACGACCCTGCACCAGCGCCGGAAGCGCTGATCGGCGACACGGGGCTGATGAGGCTCAGTGCGCAGGAGTTGAGCGAGATCCGCGAATTTGAGCTCGATCGGGAGCTGGACCACACGTTTGGTCGCGACGCTTTGACTGACCGCACCGACACGGCGGCGTTCGCCAACGACGCGTTTGCAGTGCCAGACATCGACGACATGGCCATAAACGGTGCGCAGACTGTGGTGGCAAGCGCCATCATCCGCGGCGACTTCGTGGAACCTTCCGCGGAGTTCGATCCCGCGGCGTTTGAGCTCCCTGACGACGTCAAAAACTTGCTGCACGCGCCGGCACCGTTGATGGATGCACTGTCGGCGATGGGACAACCTAGTGCGCTTGGTCATGTGCAGTCCGCCGGCCTCGACGCGTTCACCGTCGACGATACGGGGACGCTGGATCGCGGCAAGCTCGGGCTCGCAGCCAAAGCGCAAGGCTTCGAAGACGACCCAGCAAACCAGTTCTTCCCCGACGAATTGGAGGAAAGCGAGTTTTTCATCCAGCAAGACTTGCTCGATGAGGCGCGCGAAATCCTCGCCGCGATCTTAGACGACATCCCTGACAGCGCCCGCGTGCAATGGATGCTGGCGCGGGTGGGCGCGCGCGAGCAGGGCCTGCCCGAACCCCCAGCACCATGGGAGCAACGCATTTTGGAGGATGTGCAGGCGCAGCTCGACGCTGCCGATCTGCCAGCTCCTGAGCTCGACCGCCAAGTCTCCGTCGACGAAGTGCTCAGCCAATTCAAAAAAGGCATCGCGCAAACCGTGCCAGAAGACGACGCCGCCACGCGCTACGATCTCGGCTGCGCCTATCGCGACATGGGCTTGCTCGATGACGCTGTCGGCGAATTTCGTTTCGCTGCCCGCGCCCCCACCAAAGCGGCAGATGCGCTGTACCTCATCGGTGTGACGCGCGCGGAACAAGGCCAGCACAGCGACGCCATCGCGGCATTGCGCGCTGCGGTCCTGGTGCCAAACGCGACGAAAACGCAGCGCGCCGCCAGCCACTACCAACTCGGCGTTACGCTCGACGACGCAGGAGACGCCGTCAGCGCGCAGGTGGCACTCAAACTCGCCAAGGTCGATGGGCACAGCGCGGCAGATCTCGATCGCCGCATCAGCGCGCTCGTGCAGCGTGTCGGTGATATCGCTTTAGACACACCGAAACCCAAGAACATCGACTACCTGTGAGCATCATGCGCGTTTCCCACATTGCATCGACTGCGGGAGATCGACGAGCGAACTGCGTTGTTCGCGGCGGTGATGGTTTGCACCGGCGTGCGTTAGCGTCGAACGGGGGCTGCACGTGAACGTCGTCGAATATTTTGGCATGACGCAGGAGCCGTTTTCAAACGCGCCCGTCAGCCGCTTTTACTACAACAGCGCGCAACACGCCGAGGCCTTGACTCGACTGACCTATGCCGTCGACGGTATGAAGGGCCTGGGCGTGCTGGTGGGCCAGATCGGCGCCGGCAAAACCACGCTCGCGCGGCGCATGCTCGATGCTCTGCCGGAAGAGCACTTCGAAGCCGCGCTGTTGGTCATCATTCACTCCGGCATTACCGCGAGCTGGCTGTTGCGGCGCATCGCACTACAGCTGGGCGTGCAAAATCCGCAACCGGAGAAACTCGCACTGCTCGGTCAGCTGTACCAACGTTTGGTGCAAATCTACGAAAGCGGCAAGAAGGCCGTCGTGCTCATCGACGAGGCGCAGATGCTGCAGACGCGGGAGCTGATGGAGGAGTTTCGCGGCCTGCTCAACCTTGAAGTCCCTGAACGCAAGCTCGTGACCTTTGTGTTTTTCGGCCTTCCTGAGGTCGAGCAAAACCTGTTGCTCGATCCGCCGTTGGCCCAACGCGTTGCGGTGCGTGTGCACCTCAACGCGTTTGATCGCGCCGCCACCGAGGCGTATATCAAGCACCGTCTTCGCCTCGCGGGCGCATCGCGGATGTTGTTTGAGCCCGGCGCAATCGATGTCATTCACGACGCAGCCACCGGCATTGCACGCGTCATCAACACGCTGTGCGACAACGCCTTGTTTGAAGCATTCTTGGCGCGCGCCACCACCGTGGACGACGCAGCGATCAAACGTGTCCGCGACAACCTCGGCGTCACGCTCGCCGCGGCGACCGCATCGACATCGGCGCCACGGCTTTCAGCTGCGCAACCCCGCAAGCGCTTGGACCTCGCGACCGTCGACGAACTCTTGCACGGCCTGCAGCGCGAGTGAGCGTGCCAATGCCAAACGTGCAACGTGGTGGCTTGAGCGACCGTGCGCGCACCTCGATGCTTTTGCACCGTGTTGTGCGTCGACGGCGCGCGCCGCGTAGGGGTGGGTAGCGTGGCATCGCGGATTGACACACTGCTGTCGCGGGCTTTGCTGGATGCCGGCAAGGTTGATGCGTCGGTGCTCGAGGCCGCGGTGCAAGATCAAGTCGCCCACGGCGGTTGTCTCGACACGCTGTTGTTGGAGCGCGGCGCTATCGACGAGCCGAGCGCGGCGGCGTTTTTGGCGCGAGCCTGGGGCACCCTGCCGGTCGCCGAGCACGGCTACGAGCGCCCCGACGTGGCGGCGGTGCGTCTGATCCCAGAGCGCATGGCCGTGACGATGCAGCTGTGCCCGTTTTTGATCGACGACGAAGGCTTGCACGTTGTGGCGCCCGCGCCGCTTGACCGCGCGCTTATCGGCGAAGTGTCGATGCTGCTCAACCGCGTGCTCGTGCCCCACGTGGTGCCCGAGATGCGCGTGTGGCAAACCCTCGCCAATGCCTACGGCGTGGTGCCGCATGAGCGCTTCGTGAGTTTGCTGCACAACACCGCTGAAACGGTCGTTGCCCATGCGCAAGTGCGCGCGCTCGACGAAGAAGAAGACTTTGGCGACGAGCCTGCGCCTGCGCATTGGTCGCTTGCGGACGCGTTTGCACACTTGGTCGCGCAAGAATCCAAAGAAGGCATTCATCGCGTCGCTGTGCGTTTCGCGCGCAAGTACTTGCCGTTTGCAGCGCTGTTGGGCGCGCGCTTTCACACCCAAAGCGATCACGAGGCGCGCGTCAGCGCCACCGGCTGGTTGCGGTCTGGCCCCGCAGAGGGCGTGCAGTTTTTGAATCAAACGTGCGCCGTCGCATCTGACTGCTTGCTGTCGCGCGTGCTGCTCGGACCAGCGCCGTTTGTCGGCCGCCCCGAGGCCTCCGTCGGCAATGCCGCGCTGTTTGGCTGGCTGGGCCGCACGCGCCCTCGCACCGTGCTCGCGGTGCCGATCGTGGTGCGCACACGGGTGGTGGGTGCGCTCATCGCAGATGGCGGCATCCGCACGCGGGAGGTGCACGCCTTGACGGACGTCGTCAGCTTCGCTGCGCGCTTGGGGCCTGCGTTTGAAGCGCTGTTGCGCCAACGGTCTCGCGCCGTGTCGCTGCTCGGCGCTTCCGCGTCGCCACATCGCCTCGATGTGCCGGCGCCGCCGCCGCTACCGGCGCACACCAACCCGCATGCGCCGCGGCCGATCACGATAAACGCCATGCCCGCAGTGGTGCTCGATGCAAAGGCAGCATCGTCCCCGGCACGCGACGGCTCAAGCCCGTTCGCCCGTACCTATAGCGCGTCGCCGCCGCCGTCCGTGGTCGCCAAAAACGCGCCGCTGCCGCCCACCGCGCGTGCGCCGGAGATCGCCGCGCCCGGTGCGCTGCAGACTTTCGCGGGGCTGAGCGACAGCACCGCGTCGTTGGCGTGGCAGGGTGCGCTGAGCGATGCCATTGCGCAGGGCCACCAAGGCGGCACCGCCACCGACACCACCAACGCCGGTCGTGCCTTTGTCGACGACGACGATGCGTCGTGGGAGGACATTGTTGTGGATGCGGCACACGCGTTCGACCTCGCTCGCGGTCGACGCGCCGCGGCGGTGTTGGCGGCTCCGAGCTTGGTGGAAGTGTTCGCAACTGCGGTGCCGCCCGATGCTGTGGTGACGCCATCGGTCGCGCTCGACGTGCCGTCGCCCGCGCCACCACCACGCTCCAGCGCTGAGCTGGTCGACGCACTCGCTGCCGTGGACGAGACCGTTGTCGCGAAGGCCCGCGTCGAGTTGTTGGCGCGCGGCACCAGCGCCATTGATGCGCTTGCGCGCGCATTTCCCGGGCGTATGACGCGCGATCCGTTTGACAGCGAAACACCGCTGACGTCGCCGCACGCGCTAGGGCCGCTGCTGGGCGTGCTCGCGGAGCTCGGCAGTCCCGGGCTGGACGTGGCCTGCGCACATTTAGATTCGCGCTTCCCCGCGCACCGCTTGGCCGCGGCATTGTTGTTTGCGTACACGCCGGATGTTCGCGCCATCGACGTGGTGCGCGCGCGTCTGCACGATCAAGAACCGCGCATTCAACTGCTCGCCGCCCAAGCGCTGGCGCCGTTTGTTGCGCACGCGCGCTTTGCTGCTGTGCTGTCGCACCTGCGCGAGCGGTTGGCGGCGCCGTCGGTCCCCGCACGTCGACGTGCCGTCGTGCTGCTAGGAACATTCAGAGACGTCAGTGCGGTGCCGCTGCTGATAGCACTTTTGGATAGACACGCTGAACACAGCGAGGACGTGCGACAAAGCTTGCGCGCGATCACGCTCGCTGATTTCGGTATCAAAGCGCGCGCCTGGGAGAAGTGGTGGGGCCGGGCGAAAAAGCAAAGCCGGGTCGATTGGCTGCTTGACGGCTTGTTGTCAGACGATCGCGAACTGCGCGTCATTAGCCACCAAGAACTCACCGCACTCGCGGGCGACGCTCACGGCTATCACGCGGATCTGCCGCGCGCCGATCGCAAACGCAGCGCGGATGGGTTTGTACGTTGGTGGAAGTCGTCACAAACCCCAGCAGCACCGACAACGTCACGTATCGCAGGAGCGCCATGACGCACACCAACACCGACTTGACGACCCTCAAGAACAAGACCGTGCTCGTCACGGGCGCATCCGCAGGGATTGGCAAGGCCACCGCGCAGGCGCTGGTCGATGCCGGCGCGCGCGTGGTGGTGGCGGCGCGATCGGTGGCGAAAGCACAAGCCGCCGTCGACGCGCTCAAGCAGCGGCGACCCGACGCGACCGTGTCGTTTGTCGCCGTCGATCTCGCGTCGCTCGCGAGCGTGCGCGCCGCCGCGCAAACGTACCTCGATAGCGGCGCCGACCTCGACGTGTTGATCAACAACGCCGGTCTCGCAGGTGCGCGCGGGCTCACGCAGGACGGTTTTGAGATCACCGTCGGCACAAACCACGTCGGGCCGTACCTGCTGACCAAGATGCTGCTGCCGCGCCTCATCGCCGCACCACAGGGGCGAATCGTCAACGTCGCGAGCCGAGCGCACTACGGCGCGCGCAGCATTGACTTCGCGGCGGCGCGCGCCACCACGGCATCGCGCACGGGGATCAACGAGTACGGCGTCAGTAAGTTGATGAACGTGTTGCACGCAAAAGCACTGGCGCGCCAGTTGACGCATACGCGCGTCACGACGTACGCGCTGCATCCAGGTGTGGTGGCGTCCGAGGTGTGGCGCGAGGTGCCAGCACCGCTGCGTGCGCTCATCAAACTATTCATGATCAACACCGAACAGGGCGCGTTGACGTCGTTGTACTGCGCCGCGGACGCCTCGCTGTCGCATGAGACCGGCAAGTACTACGACAGCCAAAAACAGCGTCGCGCAAACCCCATCGCTGACGATCTCGCGCTGCAAGACGCGTTGATGCAATTCAGCGAAGACGCAACCCGCATCTAGCACCTCGCCGCGCCCCAAGTTGATTGTTCACCTGCCAAGGTCGGTGAACACGTGGCAACCGCATGCGCGCAGTGGGAGGTTGACGCGGGCAGTGATGTTTGCGATCGACGGTCTCCCCGAGGAGAACTTGATGTCCGTCGACGAGAACTTGTCTGAATCTGACTCCACTGCCGACGCACACGACGGCTCCAGCGGTGAGGTGGCGATGGCGCAGACTGGCTCAAGTGCCCCACACAGCGACGTCGCGCCCGAAACTGCGGCCCAGCACGCAGCCCCGCATTCAGCCCCGCACGCGAGCGCTCCCGCCGCGGCCGGCGCCGTCGACACCGGGCGCCGCATCGATCCTTCAGCGCTCGCTGGGGCCCGCCCCGTGCGCCGAGCGCGCGGCCCAGAGATCGTGCGCAAGGACGCCGACGGCAACGTCACCGTCGAAAATCGCGCGTCCGACGCGGCACAAGCGGCAGCTCCCGCGTCGGAGGAAGTGCGCCGTGACGGCCCCGGTCGTGATGGACCGCGTCGCGATGGACCCGGTGGTCCGCGTCGTGATGGCGCCGGCCGTGGTGGGCCGGGTCGCGATGGACCACGTCGCGATGGACCACGTCGTGACGGACCACGTCGTGATGGACCACGTCGTGATGGGCCGGCACGTGACGGCGGCGACGATCGCCCGCGGGGTCCTGCAAATCCACGCCTCGACTTCAAAGACATCGGCACCATCGCGGCCCCAAACGACCACGATGCAGGCGACTTCGCAGCGCTGTTGGCGCAGACCGGCCCCGTCGACCGCAAAGACGTGCGCATCGGCGATCG
>JAYTVG010000042.1:0-8783 GCA_043744135.1 Deltaproteobacteria bacterium
CGTGCACGTTGGCGGATCGCTTCACGTGCGATGGCGATATCTTGACGTGGAATTGCTACGGGGCGTTCACGGACACTGACATCGGTCGTCGACAGATGCAGGACTGCGCGGGGTTTGACGCGGTGTGCGTGCCGAACTCAGGCTGCGAAGTGCCCGCGGGTGCGCCGTGCAATTTGTTGTTCACGGGTTGTCCAAACGGCGGCGCCTGCCCCAAAGACACCAGCGTGTGTCCGCTGTGCGGCAACACCATGACGGAGCTCGGCGAGACCTGCGATGACGGCAACACCACCGCCGGCGACGGCTGCTCGGCGACGTGCACGGTCGAATAGTGCGCGCCGCGCTTGTTTGACGTCGCAGGCGAACGCTTCACGCGTCCGCCTGCGAGCCACCTTACGCTTCGGTGTGTAGACCCACGGTGTTTCCCTCGGTGTCTGTGACGATGGCGAAGGCGCCGGCGGGGCCGATGTCGGTGCGTGCAACCACGATGGTGCCACCCGCGGGCCCGACGCGGTCGAGGCACGCATCCAACTTGTGGTTGGCGCTGAGGTACACCACGGCGCCGCCCGCAACCGGTCGTCGTTTCGCGTCATCGATGAGCGCGCCCGTCGCCCCACCCGGCTCGCGCACCGGAAAGATCGCGTGGGGCACCCCAAAGAAGTTCTCTCGCTTGAGCGAAACGCCCAACACCGCCTCATAAAATGCCACCGCGCGCGACATCTCAAGGACGGGGACTTCAAACCAGTTGATCGCAGACATGAGCAGCTCCATCTCCCAAGCACGTTGGGCGACATTTCGGTCGGCGCGACATGCGTCCGAGCGATGCGATGAAGGTATCGAGGGGTCGTGTCTCCTTTGTGTCATATTTGAAATGACGTTGGTTCGTTCGCCGGGTTGGCGAGGAGCGACGCGGGCGATTCGCGTCGCGCATTCGCTTTGCAATCAGTCGAATCGGAGCCCCTTGTGCCGAGGGGTCGTTGCTGAATCATGTGCGCCGTTGCGTACGTCACATCAGTCATGTCGCGAGCAGCGGCAGCGCCAACGTCGGTGCGTCGGTGCGTCGGCTGCGATGCAACGACGGAGGTTGACCATGCCAACGGTCGAGGACGTTTGCCCGCGTCAGTCGCGCATTGTGACGACGTCGACGCTGCGAAACGTGATCGGCGCTTCGCGTCGTTACGTCACGGGCACCGACGTGCGCATTTCACCGACCTTGGGAGGTGAAAAAAGTAATTCACTGCGACTTGCGAACAGCCTAGTTACAAAAGTACGTCGACTGCGTTTGCTCGATGGGCGTGACGGTCGACACGCCGTTGTTGACGTCGACGGCCGCGGCGGTCCAGCTCCTCGTTCCGGGCGAGATCTGCCCGCTGCCTTCCCATGCGAGCGCGCCGCCCAAGAAGATCTTCGCGGTCACGGACGTGGGTTCAAATCCTGAGTAGAAATACACGCCGACCGTGTACTTGCCGTTGATGGGGGTATCGATATTGGTGTTTTCGGGGCCGTAGCCCGACAGATCGTCGATGTCCAAGCTCGGATCGCCCGCGGTCCCGCCGACGCCGTCCCAGTTCAGACCGCTGCCGACACAGTTCGCAAAATAGCAATCGTTGATGGAACACCAGTCGGGGTTGTTGTTGCGGGCGACGTGCAAGTCGATGTCGTCCGAGGGCACGTCCCACGTCAGCTGCACATGCAAGCCTTCGGTGGGGATCGCGTTGAGGGTGACGCGCGCGTCGTTGCTGGACACTGCGCCGGTGTTGTCCGTGACGGTGAGGCTGACGACGTAGGTGCCGACGACGTCGAGCGCGTGCACGGTGCCTGACGCGGACGAAAACTGAAAGCCGGTGTCGCGGCTGCTTGGATTTGACAACACCACCGTTGAGTCGCTCGGCTGCTCGATGAGCGTCCACGCGTACGCGGTGATGCTGCCGCCTGGCAGACCCGGCGTCGATTGGTCACCAGAAACCACAACGTCGTCGAGCGGCTCAACTTGCGGGGTGGCCGCGCTGTTGTTGATGCCGTTGATGGTCTTGACGCGGCCGATCGCGGTGGGTGCTTGAGCGCCTTGCACGCTGAGCGGCACGGTGACGCTTGGCTCGTCGGGATCGGTGCTGGTGAGCACCAGCGTGCCGGTCTGCAGCGACGTGTCGGTGGGCCGTGCGTACAAACGAATGCTCTGGCCGAGGCCGGCTTGGATGAACAGCGGGATAATGAGCGGGTCCTGACTGCCGAAGACCGCTTGGTTGGTGATGGACGCGTCGGTCAGCTGCAGCTCGCGCACGCCGACGTTGTTGACGCTCAAGTCGCAGTACGCGACGCCACCCACACCAACGGCGCCGAAGTCGCATTGCGGCGGCGTGACGTCGATGTCGGGGCTGCCGTTGTCGATGCCGCTGGCGGTGAGGTGAATTTCGACGAGTTCGCCTGCAACGAGGTTTTCCGCGTTGCTTGCGATGCGCACGACGGCGTCAAACGATGTCACTGTGCTGGGCGCAAACTTCACGGTCACCATCTTGCCGGTGGTGCCGATGTTGCTTTCGACCACGCTTGGCAGGTCGCCTTCGAATGCAAACGCTGCGGCACCGCTGCCTTCGATCGTGATGGCGCGGATCAACAGGTCAGCAGGCGATTGATTTTTGATCATGAACGAAAAGAACTTGCCCTGCGCCAAAGGCACATTGCCGAAATCAAACGCGCACTCACGCACGAAGTCTTTGGCGCATACGGAAAATGCCGGGTCGTACGGATCGCCAATCTCAATCTTCGGCGCCAAATGAGAGAGCGGGTCTTCGCAGGTGCAGTTGGCAAACGGTGCGAGCACCAAACCGACAAGAGCAAGTTGAATCCGCATCGGTCACCTCAAATGACATCGAAAAAGGGTCCGGTTCATCGATCTGAGCGACTCGGTGACCAGCGATCTGATCAGCGAGCGCCGGGGCTGAAGCTCTTGAAGACGTTCGCGACCGTAAGCGACAGCACCGCGCGCTTTTGTAAGGCTGCAAAGGCAACCTGGCAATCGTGATCTCCGCCACAAAGCCGAACAAAAACAGGGTAGTAGCGGAGCCTACATGACGATGAACGTGTCGGAACTCACTGAACTCATTCGCTTTTCGGGCGAACGAGGGAAAAGTTGCGCAAAGGTAGGATAGATCCCCATCCACCTGTTGACCGATGTGTCGCGCAGCTGAAAAATCGGCAGCGCGCGTAGTGACTCGGGTAGCGCACGCGGAGCTACTGGCTTGCGCGTCTGGGCGGATCCGCCTTGCACCCCCTCACGAACAGCGCTACGTGACCCACATCTTTCAGGTGCGCGCTGCCGATCTCGAGCAGCATCCGCAGGCTGCCGTTTTCTTTGTGGATGCACGCCTCGTCGGCGTGGTCCGAGGTGTGATGATGAGAGAGCAACCGAGTCGCAGTGGTGGTGGAGATCGTGGTGGAGATCGTGGCGCGGATCGCGGCCGGGGCCGTGAGCGCGACGATCGCAACGCTGGCCCGCCGACGGCCGCGGGTGGCCGCCGCCGCCTGCAGGACTATTTCCTGCAAAACAAAATCACCGAAGTCGACTACAAAAACCACGAGCTGCTGCGCCGCTTTTTGTCCCCCGAAGGCAAGATCTTGCCGGGCCGTCGCACCGGTCTCACGTCGGGTAACCAGCGCAAAGTGACCAAGGCGATCAAGCGGGCCAGGGCGGTCGGTCTGCTCCCCTTCACCAACCACGACGCCTAACGATCGATCGGGCGCTGCGGGCGGCTCGCGGCTTTGGTCGCTGTGCTGCTCGCGACGTGGACACGAGGTCCACTCGCGCTCCGCTCGCTGCCGCCTAGCGATCTGTTCCGCACGCCGCGCGATCAGCTTCGCTCCACGAAGCTGTATTTGCGCTTCGCCCTTCGCTCGCGCTTTGGTTGATCGCTCCCGCTTCCGAACGGTAGCCCCGTCGGGCGAGTTCAACTGTTCACCTCCCAAGGTCGGTGAATGATGCGTTCATTTGGCATTCGGGTGCCGTTGCCGGCTCAGCTTTTTTTATCGTACGCACTGGTGCTCGCCATCGCGGCGGTTCCCGCCTTTGTGTACGCGCGCGCGACCTTGGTTGACGACGTCACCGCGGAAGCGACGCGCCAGCTCCGCGAGACCGCGCACCGCAGTGCTGGCGTGCTGGCGGGCCTCGGCGTCAGCGAACGGCTCGAGCGTGTTCGCGCGTTGGCGATGATGATGGGCGATCGGGTCACGCTGCTTTCGCCCTCGGGTGACGTGCTGTTTGATAGCGACGTCGTCGATGTGTCACGCGTGGAAAACCATGCCGACAGACCCGAGGTTCAAGCGGCGGTCTCACGCCGTGATGGCGTCGCGTCACGTATGAGCGCAACCACCCATCGCGACACCCAGTACGTCGCAGTGCCGCTCACCAACGCCAAAGACGACGTCACCGGCGTGCTTCGCGTCGCGCGCGAGGTCAGCAGCGTCGCCACTGGCGCAAACCATATGGTCGTGGTGTTTCGCAACTCGCTCGCGCTCGCGGTCACCGTGGCCGTCGTGCTGTCACTGCTCGCGGCCGTGCGCTTCATGCGGCCCCTGCAGCGCATCACACGCGCCGCCAACGCCTTCGCAGACGGGGACCTCGCTGCCAGCTCCGGCGTCAGCGGCAGCAGCGAGGTTGGCGATCTGGGTGTCGCGCTCGACACCCTCAGCGTGGAGCTGCGGCGCCGCTTGGCGTCGGCGGGGTCGGGCGATGCCGTGTTGTCGCAGCTCATCGACGCCGTCGAGGTGCCTTGCGTGATCTTAGAGGTCACAGGCGAAGTGCTGAGTCTCAACGGCGCCGCGCGCAACGCGTTTCGTGTGCAAGGACCAAACGCCAGTCGCCGGCTCAAAGAACTCACCGACACCGCCGAATTCAAGCGTGCACTCAAAGACGCCGAAGGGGACAGCGAGCCCGAGCCCATCGACGTCGCGGTCGCCCCTGGCGTCAGCGTGCATGCGCACGTCCACGTGCTCAAACGCCCCGGGGTCGCGCCCTTGTACGCCCTGCTCGGCGCCATGCGCACCGATCCGCAAACCACCACGCTGCCGCCGTTTGATGGCGTGCGGGTTTGTTCGCTGTCTGACGTCGTCGACAGCGCGCTCGCGCTCGCCGGGACCGTGTTGCACAGCACCGGGGTGGCGGTCCAGGTGCGCGATCGCCCAATCGCGATGGTCGCTGATGTCGGCGAGCGCTTGCCGCGCGCGCTGGCCGCCGTGCTCGAAGGCTGCGCGCGTACGGCACAAGGCCGCGTCACGAGCGTCATCGTCGGTGTCGTCGTCACCGCGACCCGCGTGGAGTTGCAAGCCGACGTGGCGTGTGATGACGCCGGCGTGACGCGCGCGCAGCGTTTGGTGGAGCCGCTGGGCGGCGCCGCACGCAACGATGGGCAAGGAGCCGCGCTGTGGCTGCCAAGGGCGTAGGCAAACGCACCGCCATGCCGATCACGGCGTCGACGTCGGTCGATGCGTTGCCGGGTGCCTACGCGGTGCCCACGGTGTCAGCGCCACCGTCGCTGGTGCCGGGCACTCAGACCGTCGACTTGTCGAGCGTCGACGTCGGTCAGGTGTCCGGCAAATTCCCCACCAAGCGCCTGCCGGAGCTCACCGCGCGCGACCGACGCACGCTGGAGGTGCGCCAATGGTTCGCGCTGCCGACGCGCGCCAACGACGAACACACCACCACCACGACCGTCACGCTGTTTTTTCCGCGCGGCTTTGGCATCTCGAAACACACGTACACGCATGAAGCGTTTTACCGCGACGCTAACGTGTACATGCGTCTGCAAGCGCCCGAGTTGTCACTCAAAGACCTCGGTGATCTCGAGCTGCCGCTCAATCCCGCGGGCGCACTGCGCCAAGCGCTGCCAGCGTTGTTGAGCGATCACGCGCCGTCGGCGGCCGCACTCGACCTGCTCGCGAAGACCTTCGGCGCCGAGCTCGCCGACGGCGTCACGCTGGCGACCCGTGCATTCGCTGGGCGCTTGCGGCGCGGCGCTAAAGTCGCTGAGCCCGCGGCGCAATTGCAAGTCGCGCTGTCGTCGTTGTGCACCGATTTGTTGCGCGCGCTCGCTGCCGTGCGTCGCTTGCGTGCCAAAGGGCGGGCGTACAAAACCGTCGCACCTCCGACGTTTTTGCCGGCGCTGGCGTTTGCCGAAGAGTACGCAAGTGCTGTGGTCGACGAACGCATCGCAGAGTTGGCGCGCGTCGTCGACGAGCTGCCGCATCTGCGCGACAACATCGGCACCGCCACCCGCCTGCGCTTGCTGTTGGCGCGCACCGCTGAACAGGTCCTGCGTCGGCGCATCGAGCAAGGCTTCCCCACGCCCTCAACCGACGCGCCCGAGTACTTCACCTACCGCACGGGGCTGCTCAAAAAGGAAATGCAGCGCGCGCTGTACGTCGACACGCGCGCCTCCACACGCGATCCGTTCTACCGCAACAGCGCAGCGATGGTGGCCGCGGGCATCGCAGCGACGTGGGCCACCATCGCACAAGTGCAAATGATGCAAGGCGGTCTGACCAGCGGGCAGTACGGGCTGTTCATGGTGGCCGCAGTGGGCGCCTACGTGCTCAAGGACCGCATCAAGGAGTGGGTGCGCAATGCCCTGTCGAAGCGTCTGCTGCGCTACGACCACGACCGCCACATCGTCGGCGACGCTCTCAAGCCTGCGGGCTTGGGTGGCTTTGGCGGTCGCGCGCAAGAGCGCATGCGCTGGGTGGGGCTTGATGAGCTGCAATACGGCGTCGCCCGCCTACGGGCCCGCCACCGCACCGTGCGCGGCGTAGCACCTGAGCTTGAACACGTGCTGCAATACGACCGCAAGGTCACACTCAAAAGCGACGCGGTGCCGATGCCCGATGGCTATGGCGTGCAAGAGCTATTTCGCTTGAGCCTGGATGAGGCCCTCAAGCGCCTCGACGATCCCATCGATCCCGTCGAGTACTACGACCCGCAAAGTGCCACGTTCAAAAGCGCGCAGATGCCGAAGGTCTACCACTTAAACGTCGTCGTCGAGTCGCGCGACGAACGCGATCAGTCGTCAGTGCTGGTGCGGTGGCGGGTGGTCGTCAACCAAGAAGGCATTGTCCACATCGATCCCGTCGCGACGCGCTTTTCCGGCGCCGACAGCGGCGCGAGTGCTTGACGTCAGGCGATGTTGCAATCACGACGCTAACTGCAGCTACAGGTGCGGTCCCAGCGTTCGCCCCACGCGTGGGATCGCCTCCTCGACGTGCTTTTTGGCCTGCGGGCGCAATTTTTCGTAGGCGCTTTTAAGCGTCATGTTTTTTGCGCGCTTGGCTTTTTCGTCGGTGATGCCCAGCAACGCGTCGGCCACGGCCGCGCCTTTTTGTCCAAGGGCGGCGCCAAAGGCCGCGGGCAATCCCCCAGCAGCGACGTGCGCGGCGAAAAACGGTTCGAGTCGACGCACGAAATCATCGAGCAAACTGTCCATCGCCTCGCGCACGATGCCGGGCTTGATGCGCTGCACCACGGCAAACGCGCCTTTGATGGCGAGGCCCGACAGCCCCCCTTTGCTTGCGACCTCCTCTTCAATCAGCCGCTCGCAATCCGACAACAAGCGCGGCCGTTTGCTGCGGTCGGTCAACAGGCGGGCGCTCAACGAGTCGTCGGTGGCGGCGTCGGTCATGCGGTGGTCCTTGCTGGGCGCGAGCGTGGCGCGAGACAATAGCATCGTAACGCGCCGGGTGGCGCCAATGAAGATTGCCAGTGTCCCACGCGTCCGTGCTAGCCAGATGGCCATGTACAAAGCTATCGTGAGGTCACACAACCGGGGGATCGATGACCAAAAAAACGCCACACTCCCGCGCGCGGGCTCAAAGCAAACGCCCCGCGCAGCCCAAGGCCACGCTGGCCGCGAGCACCCTGCCAACTGGAGCCAGCCCAGCCCAGGCCAGCATCGCTCAAGCGCGCGACCAGCTCGCGGGCTTCGTTCACGACGTTGAACAAGGCGCGTCGCTTGAAATCACGCGGCGGGGCAAGCCGGTGGCGGTGCTGTTGTCGTACAGCCACTACCAACAGCTGATGGGCCACACCCCGAGCTTTTACGATGCGCTGATGGAGTTTCGCAGCACCACCCCTGCGAGCGACAACGGCGCGCTGCTCGACGCCGCCAGCCACCGCCGCATCTTCGCCGGCGTCCGTGACCAAGGCTTCGGCCGCGACGTCGATTTATCTCGTTCATCTCCCAAGGTCGATGCATTGGACCACCCCACGACACCCCGTTCCCGCGCATGACGCTGCGCTATCTGCTCGACACCAACATCCTGTCTGAGCCGCTGCGTAAGACCCCCGACGCGCACGTCATCGCACGCATCCACGACAACGACGGCGCGTTATGCACAGCCACCCTCGTGTGGCACGAGCTGCGCTTTGGCGCCTTGCGCTTACACGAGGGCCAGCGCCGCGTGCAGCTGCTCAAATACCTGGATGACGTCGTGGTGGCGTCGCTGCCGCTGCTGCCGTACGACGCCGCCGCAGCGTCATGGCACGCGGATGCACGCGCGGCGCTGGAAAAACGCGGACGCACACCGCCGTTTGTCGATGGCATGATCGCAGCCATCGCAGCGACAAACGGCCTCGTGCTCGTCACCAACAACGTCGCGGACTACCGCGGTTTTGGCGACGTCGACGTGGTGCGCTGGCACGCCTGACACACGCTACTGCCGCGGACAGCTGGTGCTCGATGCGGCGGTGTGACCCTGCACGGTGATGCGGCCTTCGATGCACTCCGCGGGCTGTATGACGTCGA
>JAYTVG010000043.1:0-2639 GCA_043744135.1 Deltaproteobacteria bacterium
GCTTGATCAAGCAGCGCGATGGCGTACGTCAGGTGGCACTGCACCAGCGCGCGCAAATCCCCCGCGCGCGTTAACACGTCGGCTGCGACGTCGAGGGCCAGGCGGGCGCGGTCGTGATTTTGCTGCAACACATATGCGGACGCGAGCTCAACGCTGGCGCGGCCGGCGGTGCGGTTGTCAGATAGCGCGTGGGCCGTTTCAAAGGCGGCGTTGGCAAGCTGCGCGCACTGCGCCACGTCACCACGCAAACGTGCTTGTTTCGCGAGCAAGGTGAGCGCACGGGCGCGGCACTGCTCGTCGCCGGTTGCTTCGGCTGCGGCATGCGCGCGACGCAGCAGCGCCTCACCCCGCGACGACGGCAGCAACAACTGTGCGTGCATGAGATCGACGCGCGCTTGCAGCGTTGCGTCCTGCAGGTCGTGTGCCGTCACTTCGGCTTCGGTCACGGCCGCCAGCGCACCGTTGGCATCACCAAGCAAGCGGCGTCCTTCAGCGACGGCGAGCTGGGCGCGGACCGTCAACGTGTCGCGCGGCGATTGCGCCGTGGCCGCTAGAGCCGAGGCGATGACCTCGACGATGCCGTTGACCGCGCGCACCGAATACAACGGCTCTAACGCGATCGCTGCCTCCAACATCAAGCGTGCCTGCGCCGCGGACCGTTTCGGATGTGCAGCGAAGCGTTGCGCAACCGCGCTGACGTCGTCGCTGATGTGGGTGAGTTGCACGAGGGCGGCGCCATCACCGAGCTCCGCACGCAAGCACAGGCGTTTTGCTGTGGCGGTAAAGTACCCCGCGTGTCGCGCCTGCGTGGCTGGGCGCATGCCTGTGCCGTCCAGCAAGGCTGCCGCGTGACTGCGCAGCGGCGACAACATGCTAAAGCGCAGCGCCGCTGCAGTGCCGTTTTTTTGCAGCAACGACCGGGCGCAAAGCCGCTGCAACACGTGCAGCCCCACATCGTCGCTGTCGGTGAGGTCAAGCACGCTGTCTGCGGCATCGGCGCTAAACGGCCCGCAAAACACGCTTGCTTCGGCAAACGCGCGTCGCTCGATCGCGTCGAGCGTGCGCACGCTTGAGGTGATGGCGTTGCTGAGCGCGCCGCTCGACGCTGACACCTGCACGCGACTTAAGATCTCGTGCGGATCGAGCTGCGCCGCGTTCGCTGCTGCGATTTCGATTGCCAGCGGCAGCCCGTCGAGCTGGCGGACGATCTCGCGCACCACCCCACGTGCGGCATCGGCGAGTGCGCGACCACCACGAGCGCTGCGGGCGCGATCTAAAAACAGCTCGACAGCGTCCTCATCATCGCCGGCTTCGCCGCTCGACACTGGCAATGGAGCGAGCAACAAGCTGGCGTCTTCGTGCGGCACGTGAGTCGAGGTCACCAACACCCGCAGCCTTGGCGCTTGCAAATGCAAGCTGCGAACCAGCGCCGCGGCCGCGGTCCACGTCGTGTCGCAGCCGTCGACGACGACAAAGACGCGACCCATGGCAGCGAGCGCATGGCCGGCAGTCTGCAGTGCTGCGTGTGCAGTCTCAGCGCGGCGCAACCGCAACCCGAGCGTCGTCAACACCGCATCGATCAACCCCTCCGCGGTCGACTCCCCCTGCGCGACACAGACGAAGACGCCACCCGGGTAGCGCGCGGCCACCCGCTGTGCTTCCGCAAGCTTGAGCGCCAAGCGCGTCTTGCCGACGCCCGATGGCCCGCTCAAGGTCACGAAGTGCGCACCGTCGTCAAACAGCTGCTGCAGTACGGCGAGCTCGGCGGCGCGCCCGACGAACGATGTTGGTGTTTGCACGATCGGCGCGGCCGCCGTCAACAACACCGCCGCACGCCCGGCCGTGACCGCGACCGATTTCGTGCCGCTTGCGCGCACCGCTACCGGCAACACGACGGCGTCGTGCG
The DNA here is from genome assembly GCA_043744135.1 of Deltaproteobacteria bacterium. GTDB lineage: Bacteria > Myxococcota > UBA727 > UBA727 > VGSZ01 > JAYTVG01. Next base: position 1,907 of record JAYTVG010000043.1, read on the forward strand.
GCTCAGTCGCGCCGAGCAACGCTTTGATTTGCGTGCGATCGGCCGGCTCCACAACACGCACCCGCGTTTTGACGTCGTGCTGCACGATGTGTGCGGGTGTGCCACGCGACGTCGGTGTCGCGATGTGCACAGGGGGTGGTGCTCCCGCCGTCGTTGCGGAGGGCGGCAGCGCAGCAACGACAAGTCTTGCGACCGTTGCGCGACCAGCCGCCGGGTGCGTGCTCAACCACTGCTCAAGTTCGGCTTCAACCGCGCGCGCGGTCGCGGGCCGGTCTTTCGCGTCCATCGACAACATACGCGCGGTCAGATCGTCGAGTGCCCCGTCAACCTCGCCACGTCGTGAGCTTGGCAATGGGATCTTGTCACGCAGCGCACGGCGCGCAGCCGCATCGATAAACAACGGCGTCACCGTCAACAGCTCCCACAAAAAGATGCCGAGCGCGTACACGTCGGTGCGCCGATCGAGCTTCTCGCCGCGCGCCTGTTCCGGCGACATATACGCGAGCTTGCCTTTGGTCATGCCCACCTGCGTGCGCGGGCGATGCTCGAGGTCCACTTTGGCAATGCCAAAATCGGCGACTTTCACGTCGCCACGTTTAGACAGCAGCACGTTTGAGGGGCTGACGTCGCGGTGCACCACGTGCAGCGGCCTGCCGGTAGCAGGCTCGGCCAACTCGTGCGCAAAGTGCAAGCCCTCCGCGACCCGCGCGGTGATGTACACGGCGGTGGCTGT
>JAYTVG010000044.1:0-2639 GCA_043744135.1 Deltaproteobacteria bacterium
GAGTGTGAATGACCGTACGACCCCGTAGCCGCTCGGAGCAGGTGCGCGATCGCCCTGATGCAACCGCAACCGCAAGCGCACCGTCGCCGTCGCCCAGTGCTGATGGCCACGACGTGATGAGCGGCGATACCTTGCACAAGCTCGCCGCGCGCTATGGCACCACCGTCGACGCGTTGCTGTTGCTCAATCCCGAGATCACCGACAGAAATCTCATTCGGGTGGGCAGCCGTGTCGTGCTCAAGCGCGAGGCAAGCGATCGCGCCGTCGACGGCGACATCAGCACGAGCACCGATCGCTCGCTGAAACCCGCTGTCACGCGCGCTGACGGGGACGGCGGCGAGCGCGTCGTCGCAAGCGCACAGGCACAGTCAAACGACGTCGTGAGTGCTGGGTCGACCAACTCCACCGCTGTCAAACTTCGCGAAACTCACGAGACGTCGCGATTGGTGAGCGCGCCGCCGCCGCCGCCGGGCGGCGACACCGACGTCGTGATGGCAGCGGCGCAACGCGAACTGACGCGCGAGCTGTTGCGCGATCACAAGTTGAGCGAAACCATTGGGCTGGGTGCGCTAGGGAAAGGCACCATTGTGCTGCGCTCGTCCGTCGTGTCGGAGTCGCAGTTTGACCCGTCGCGAGATGCGCAGCACAACGGCGGCTTGAGCGCGGGCCAGCGTATGGTGTTCGTGCAAACTGAAGGTTTGATCAACCTCGCGGGCGCTCGAACTGTTGAACGCAACAGCGCAGACCCTGCGAATGGGACGGGGCTGCGCGCCGGCCTGCGCGCCAACGCCTCGGCTGAGTTCACCGTTGTGCGCGGCCATATCGTCGACGAAAAGCGTGCGGATCCAGCGGCGCTCGCTGCAGCGATCATCAAACGCAGCACGGTTGAGCTGCCACTGAGCGCGAGCGCAGCGAAGGGTGTTGAGGAAGGCGCACGCGTCACGCTCAAGTTTGCGGGTGGCCTTGATGCGGATATTTCGCGCGAGCAGGCCAACTCCAGCGACGGCAGCGCGCGCAGCACCAAGCTGTCCGCGACCGGCAAAGCGAGCGCTTCTGTCGAGGTAAACGCGCGATTTTTGGGCGACGGAAAAGTGCAGGTGATGGTGCAGCGACAAAGCGCGCGTGGTGCCACCGTCGACGGTTCAGGTAGCGACGGTGGCACCACGCTGTCGGCGGGCGCTGCCAGCACGCGCGACCGCAATCAGCTGGTCACCTACACGGTCGACGTCAACACAGCCGCGGGAGCGCTTGCGTTTGACGCGTTGTTCCGCGGCGACACTTCGATCGCACAACGGTCGGTGGACGGCGCCAGCGACGCAGTTGGCGTCACGCGCGGCTTTGGCTTTGGCTCGGACAGCGCGCAAACGACCGCGCGCGCAAACGCCGCGTTCGCGTTGCCGGGAGCGGGCGACAGCAAAGGCACCGGCACGCTGAGCGCCAACACATCGGCGCGCACCGTCGTCGATCTGGAATCCGGATCTCGCACACGCACCGGCCAACTCGACGCAGATCTCGCGCTCACGACAGCGGTGTCCGCCGACGTCACGCTGGGATTTTCCGCGCAAACTGGGCGCACGACCGAGCTGACGTTGCCCAAGGGCGCACCGACAGACACTGCGCTGCCGCTCGATTTCGCTAGCGCTCGGGCGCTGCCAACCGGTGCGCGCTTCGAGCTGCGCGGCAAGGGCAGCGTCGGCATCACGGGTGCGCAACAACATACGCGCTCGACGACGGCTCAAGACGCCACGCTAAGTTCGACCACCTCGACGTCGCTATCGGCAAAGTATCAGCGCCAAGGTGACGTCGAGGTGAGTGTACAACGCGGTTTGCAAGATCTCGTCGACGTCTCGGTCACGGTGCGCTCGCAGGGCCAGCGTGACCTCGGTGCCACCGGCAAACAGCAGCGCGGTGCTGTCTCGGTCGGGTTGAACGCGAGCGACCGACGCACCGCGCTTAAAGAAGAGACCGCCACCCTCAAACTCAACCTTGCGGATCCCGCGCACCAGCGCGCCTACGACGCTGCGCTGCGCGGAGATCTTGGGCCGGCGCGCGCCTTAGGTGAAGGCGTCTTGGTGTCAAAAGACGTGTGGAGCCGCGACACCGACGTCAGCCTCGATATCGCGCGCACCGACGTGGGCACGTTTGGCGCGGCTTGGCATCGCGAAGTGCTGTCCGCAGATGATTCGCGCGTGCGTTACGATCAAACGCGCCGCGACGCCACCGCCACGCGATGGGTCGAGGTCAGCACGCGTTTGACGCCCGCGGTCCGCGCGTCGTTTGGCGCGGTGGGCAAGGTGGGCTTCGACGCCACCAGCGAGATGAGCGTGCGCTCGATTCTGCCCGAAGACGTGCAGCGCACCTTGCCGCGCGTCCCGCGTGAAGCCGCGGAGATCTTGGCGCTGGCGCAGGGCGCTGAGGTCAGCGTCACCGGCCGCGCTCGCGTGGCCGTGTCGTGGGGGATCACGCACGGCGCGGAAGCCACCACCGGCCCCCTGCACGTCAGCGCCAGCATTTCACTCAATCGACAAGACACGTTGGTGGATCGCGCGGTGGAGGTGACGGTCAAACGTCTCGAGGGCAACCGCGTGAGCTTGCGCATGGAAAACGCCCGCAGCACGGGACATCGGACCAGCATCGTC
>JAYTVG010000045.1:0-2636 GCA_043744135.1 Deltaproteobacteria bacterium
CACAGCAAGTGGACTTCCTGTCCACGTCGCGAGCACCGCAGCCGGCAACGACGCCACAAGCCCGTACAGTTCGCGATCAGGCGGTGTGGCGTGCCCAGCGTGCTTTGGGGGCATATCCAACAAAATAGCCCGCCGTGCGCAGCGAGAGCATGAATGCGTCGCGTTGGTTTTTTTCCAGCAACTTCACGCGCGCACGGGTTGCGCCCATCGCAGCCGCCGTCGCCTCTTGCGTCAGCCCATGGACGAAGCGGTGGTTGAAAAACGATCGTTCTTCGTCGGTGAGCGTGTTGATGAATGCGCGCGTGATGCGGGCCAGTTGCGCGTCAGACACGGCGACTTCAGGGTCGTGCTCGTCGGATTGAAAACCGCTCGGTGCCTCGGGGTGTTTGCGGGCGAGCACGTCGGTGGTTTCGTCGGCTTGTTCGATCGACACCACGCGCTCTTTGCGGCTGACCTCGCGCAGCACGAGGTTTTTGGCGATGGACAACAGGTAGTTTTTAAACGGCCGTTCGCCGTCATAGTGGCTGCGCGTGCTCGGCGCGAAGACGCGCGAAAACGTCTCTTGCACAATGGCCTCGGCGTCGATGCCAGGCGCGTTGCCCCGATACCGGCACGGGCGACCGCGCGACACAAACGTGAAACCGCCCGCCAAAAAGCGCCGAATCCGGTCGGCGTACAAGTTGTAGAGGATCTCAAACGCCCAGGTTTCCCCGGCGCGGTAGGCGTTGAGCAAGCGGCGCTCATCGTCTGATGCATCAACGTTGGGAGCTGAACAGTCAAAATCCATGCAAACCCCTGTGCTGAATCGACAACCACGCGTCCCGACGAACACCGCCCAGATTTCGGATCGCACCCTAGCACACAGATTCGGCGCGGCGACAATTCCGCCAAGCCTGCGTGTGATCCAACTCGCACCCCCGGCGGGCATGCGCTACGCTGGTGGCGTTTGGAGGTGGGGGATGCGGGTGCACGGCTTGATGGCGTCCCAAGAACGCCGGGTGTTTTTGGAGATCAAAGACCCGCTTGAGGTCGCAGGCGGCCTTGCGCGCGCCAACGGTCTGTTCGTGCCAACCCGCTTGAATCTGCCGCTCAGCAGCGTGTTCGTTTTGGCGTTGCGGCTGCCAAACGTGGCGCGCTCCATCGACATCGCCAGCTTGGTGCTCGGCCGGCGCGTGCCGCGCGGGAGCACCTTAATGTCCGCGGGCGTGTTCGCGCGCCCTTGCGACCTCAACGACCCCATGGTGCACTTGCTGAGCGACGTCGCGTCGGGCCATGTCGTCGACCTTGAAAGCCGCATTCAAGAGCAAACCCGGGTGCCCGTGACGCTGTCGTACCGCACCACCACAGAGGCGCTGCTGGACCTCGTCGCGCTCGCTCAGGAGGGTGCGCAAGTCCCGATTGGCCCCGATATCGCGCGTGGGCACCGACTGGCGTTGACGTTTGTCAGCCTCGACGGCGGCGTGCTGACCACCCCGCACGTCGTCGTGCGCAGCGTGCATGCGCGCCAAGACGAACGCAGCGCGACCGTTGAGCTCATCGATGCGACCCAACGCGCGACGCTGCTGGCATGGCTCGCTGTACGGCAGCCAAACGCGCGCGCGCAATAAGCACGGCAGACCGCGCCTTCGCACCGCGCGCCTTCGCACCGCGCGTCTTCGCACCGCGCGTCTTCGCACCGCGCTTGTTCGCACGGCACCTTCGCAGCGCTTTGCACGAGCCGCTTGCGCAATCGACGCGAAACACGCGGTTCGCCGTTGTGACCGCGAGGATTTGTGGTAAGCCGCCGCGTCCCGGAGGCTCGATGTTGCGCCGTATTGTCCCCGTTGTCTTGCTCGCAGTTTTTTCGACAGCACCTTCGCTCGCGCAAAGCGCGCCGGCGCCGACAAAGGACGAAAAAAAGGACGCGACGGACGGCAAAGAAACACCAGTGACGGTGCCGGCGCTGCCCCCCCCGGCGTCTGCCGCCGACGTGCCCGCTGCAGCGACTGCAACACCCTCCGCGTCCGCAATGACGCCCGAAGACATCGCCAAGCTCAAAGCGCAGATCAAAGCCGAGCTCGAAACCGAGCTCAAAGCACAGATGCAAGCCGAGATGGAAGCAGCGGCGAAAGACGCCCAAACGCAAAAGGCAGCCACGCAAGAGTGGGAGGAGGAAAAGTGGGTCGAAGAAGTCAAACCCACCCTCAATTTTTTGGAGTTCGACGGCTATTTTCGCACGCGTTTTGACTTGTTCAACCGCTTGGATTTGGGCACCTACGATCCAAACGCGGGCGGTGGTGTCGGTCGCGGCACATCGAGCGTCGCGCCACCGACATGGTACCGCCCGTTTGACGGCGAAACGTGTGCGGGAGAGCAGAACTTTCCTGGTGGCGCGTGCACCACCACAAGGGAAGACACGTCGACGCTGCTGACGCTCAACATGCGCTTGCGCTTGGACCCGACGCTCAATGTGTCAAATGACATCCGCATCCGCACCCAGCTCGATGTCTTTGACAACGTCGTGTTGGGCAGCACGCCTGAATCGCTGCCCGGCTTCGCACAAAACCCCACGCTGCCGCTGCCGTTGTTTGCCGCCAGCCAAAACGCGCCGCAAGCAGGCCTCAACTCGATGTACGACGCCGTGCGCTTCAAGCGGC
>JAYTVG010000046.1:0-2635 GCA_043744135.1 Deltaproteobacteria bacterium
CGACGGCACCGTAGCTGCGGATCTCCGCGCTGCGCAACCCGACGTCCAAAAAGCCCACGGCCAACGACTGTGACGTGTCGCCGTTTTCGGGACGCAACAGGATCGATTCGCGCGCTTGCTTGCCACCGCCGGTGGACTCAACGTTTGGCGCCTCAACCTTGACGACGCGCGTCACGCCCCCGCCGAATTTTGTCGCCGCAAACTTGCCCGCGATGAGATCGCTGGCCGCCAGCGCAGCTTGGGCGAATGCCGTCATCGCTTGTTTGTCGTAGTTCATGGGCCTCCCCGTAGCAGCGTGAAACGAATGGCCCCCAGGGTCAAATTTCTAGCGTGCAGCTTCGCAAAGTCAGTGAAGTCTATGGTTCATCTCCGGCGACGCCACGTGTAGTCTGCCGCTTGGTTTGCTAGCGCGCGCAACGTCACGCGCTGGCCGCAACACGACGCAAAGGGTGCCCCATGATCGACGGTGTTGAGCTCATTTCAAAAGCCTACGCAAAATTCGCGGCCAAGCACGACGAGGCGCGCAAGGCCCTCGGTCACCCGCTGACGCTGACGGAGAAGATCCTCACCGCTCATATGCGTGACGTTACCGACGAGGACGGCGCGCCGCTGGTGCGCAAAAAAAGCTACGCCAACTTGTATCCAGACCGCGTCGCGCTGCAGGACGCCACCGCGCAAATGGCGTTGTTGCAGTTCATGCACTCAGGGAAAAAAGAGGTAGCGGTGCCGTCGACGGTGCACTGCGATCACTTGATCCAAGCGCAAGTGGGCGCCAAAAAAGATCTGCTGCGCGCTGTCGATGAAAACCAAGAAGTTTACGACTTCTTGCAGACGGTCTCGCAAAAATACGGATTGGGTTTTTGGAAACCCGGCGCAGGCATCATCCACCAAGTTGTCCTTGAAAACTACGCGTTCCCCGGCGGCATGATGATCGGCACGGACTCACACACGCCAAACGCGGGTGGGTTGGGCATGGTTGCTGTGGGTATCGGCGGCGCCGACGCGGTCGACGTCATGGCTGGCTTCCCGCTCAACTTGCGCTGGCCCGGCGTCATCGGTGTCAAGCTCACCGGCCGCCTACAAGGCTTCACCTCCGCGAAAGACGTCATCTTGAAGTTGATGGGGATCTTGACGGTCAAGGGCGGCACCAACCACATCGTCGAGTTCTTCGGGCCGGGCTGTGCTGCGATCTCGGCGACGGGCAAGGGCACCATCGCCAACATGGGTGCCGAACACGGCGCCACCACGTCGGTCTTTCCGTACGACGACGCGATGGGCCGCTATTTGCGCGCCACCAACCGCGCTGCGTGGGCGGAGCTCGCGGACCAACACCGCGACCTCATGCAAGCCGACTCCGGCGCCGTGTACGACCGCATCGTTGAGATTGATCTCGACACCCTCGAGCCGCATTGGGTGGGGCCACACACGCCCGACCTCGCACGACCCGTGTCGACGATGAAGGCCGCGGTCGTCGCTGAGGCCTTCCCTCAGACCATCACGTCGGCGCTCATTGGCTCTTGCACAAACTCAAGCTACGAAGACGTCAGCCGCTCGGCGTCACTCGCGCGTGCCGCCACCGCTGCGGGGCTCAAGGTAAAGGTCCCGTTTTTAATCACACCGGGCTCTGAGACCATTCACCTCACCATCAAGCGCGACGGCCAGATGGGCGCATTTGACGACGCAGGCGGCACGGTGCTCGCGAACGCTTGTGGGCCCTGCATCGGGCAGTGGAAGCGTGAAGACGTCGCCACCGGCACAAAAAACGCCATCGTGACGTCGTTCAACCGCAATTTTCGCGGGCGCAACGACAGCAACAACGACACGCTGGCCTTCATCGGCTCACCAGAGCTTGTGACCGCGATGGCTTTTTCGGGCCGGCTCGATTTCGATCCACGCACCGACACCATCAAGACACCCGACGGCAAAGACTTTAAGTTCCCGCTGCCCACCGGGGACGAACTGCCCAAAAATGGTTTCGTCGTGGACAGCGAGGGTTTTTTGGCGCCCGCGGCTGACGGCAGCAGCGTGACGATCGCGGTCGATCCCAAGTCGTCGCGGCTGGCACTGCTCAAGCCGTTTGCGACCTGGGATGGCGCGGATGTCGTCGGTGCTCCCGTTTTGCTCAAAGCCAAGGGCAAGTGCACGACCGATCATATTTCGGCGGCGGGTAAGTGGCTGACGTATCGCGGTCACCTCGACAACATCAGCAACAATTTATACATCGGCGCCACCAACGCGTTCACCGAAAAAATCGGTGAAGGCAAAAACGTCGTCGACAACACCACAAAACCGTTCCCGGCGGTCGCTCGAGCATACCAAGCGGCGGGCAAAAAGTGGGTGGTGTTTGGCGACGAAAACTTTGGCGAAGGGAGCTCGCGTGAACACGCTGCCATGGAGCCGCGCCACCTCGGCGGTGCTGCCATCATCGTGCGCAGCTTCGCGCGTATCCACGAGTCGAATTTGAAGAAGCAAGGCGTGCTAGCGCTGACGTTTGCAAGCGCCCCCGACTACGACAAGGTGCGCGAAGACGATCGCGTCGACGTCATCGGCCTTGCCGCGCTGGCCCCAGGTAAACCGCTGACGGTGCGCTTGCACCACGGCGACGGCAGCATGGAAGAGTTCACCGTCAACCACA
>JAYTVG010000047.1:0-2634 GCA_043744135.1 Deltaproteobacteria bacterium
CTTGGTAACGACACGACGCTGCTGGCGAAGGTCGAGGCGCTGTTTCAGCGGTTGGGGGACACGCAAAGCATCATCGGCACCGCGGAGGCACGCGCGACCTACGACCGCACACTCGCGTCGCTGGCGACGACAGGTTCGACCGGTGACAGCAAAAAGCTGCGGCGGCCAGCGGAGGCGCAAAACGCGGCACGCATGGCGGAGACGTACCTCAAGCGCAAAGAGTTCGCGCAGGCCGAGATGCACTACCGTCAAGCCGCCACGTTTGATCCCGAAGACGGCAAGATCCTGACAGCGTTCGCGTGGTGCATCTACCAAAACCCCGATCATCCCGAGGCGCAGCGGCTCACGGACGCAAAAAAGCGCCTCACCGAGATCACGCAGACCTACAAAATCGCCGACGCGCACTACAAACTAGGCCTGTTGTTGCGCAAGCAAAACGACGAAACCGGTGCGCAACGCCAGTTCACCTCCGCCGGCAAACTTGACCCGAGCCACACAGATTCGGCGCGCGAGCTGCGCTTGGTCGCGATGCGCGAAAAAAAGGCCCACGACGACAAAGAGGCCGACAAGGGGCTGTTTGCGAAGCTGCGCGGTAAGTGAGCTCAGCCGGCCATCTTGGCGATGAGCTCGATGACGCGATCAAACGCCGGCACGTCCAACAAACCGCGCGCCGTCTTCATCTGCGCCCGCAGTGCGTAGTGTTGGCGCAGCGCTTTTTGTCCGGACTGCGCGAGGTCGACCTTCAAGATGCGCGCATCGGCGTAGCCGTCTTTGACCATCCCTAAGCCAAGGGCGAGCCACTTGAGTTGCTTGACCTGCAAACGCAACGCTTTGTGAGCGGGCAATTTTTCGAGCAGCGACGGCAAGTACAGCACCGCGATCGCCGTGTGCTTTTTTTCATCGCGCGCGACGTAGTCGAGCACTGAGCGCACCAAAGGGTCGTCGACAGCGTTTGCCAGCGCGTGAAACGAATGGTTCGCGATGTTCTCCACGAACAGATGCATGCCCACCAATTTCGATGTCGGCTCGTCGGTCTCGATCAAGTCCGTCAGCAAGCGGCGCGCAAAGAAGCTCGGCGGATGGATGCGATCGAGTTTTTTCAGTAGACGTTGGAAGGCACCGACGTGCTTGGCCTCCTCCACCACTTGGCACGCAAGCACTTGGCGCGCCTCTTCGTCTGGCACGCTCGCCACCAGCTGGCCCGCGATGGTCATCGCCGCGCGCTCGCCGTAGTAGGTAATCGACAGCAAGCGGGCGAGTGCTTGGCGCTGCTCGAGCGGCAAAGTGATGGGCTGGTCCCAGTCGATGGCGGTCGACTCGTTCCAAAAATCGCGCTTGGCCTTTTCGTACAAGCTCACGAGCTTGGGGAAGCGGTCGGGCAACCTCTCTTCAAACAACGTCGCTTCCGCCCAAGTGCTCATGGTGCCTCCACATTGCTTGTATCGGCCCGCGTGTGCCGCGACGAGCGTGATCCGCCAACTGCGCTATACTGCGCGTGTGAAATACACCGTGCGCCCCATTTCTTTGTTGTTGTTGCTGCTGGCCGCCCTGCCCGCCGCGCCGGGATGCGCCGGCTGCTTTGACGTCGGCCCGCCGGGCGCGGACGCAGGCATCGATGGCGGTGTAAACGATGGCCCACCAGTGGGCGTGGCGATAAACGAGCTCATGTCGCAAAACCTCACGTCGATCGTCGACAGCACCGGCGCCCATGCCGATTGGGTGGAGCTCAAAAACCTCGACGACAGCGCGGCGGTTGACCTCGAGGGCTACAAGTTCACCGACAGCGCGACGGTGCCCGACAAGTTCGTGTTTCCCGCCGGCGTCAGCATTGCTGCGGGTGCGTATCTCGTGGTTTTTTGTGACGGCGACATCACGCAGTCGACCGCGACCGAGCCGCACACGCCGTTTCGCCTGACCTCCAGTGGCGAGCCGCTGCGTTTAAACGCGCCCGACGGCTCGCGCGCGGATTCAACCAACTTCCCGGCGTTGCTCGACGATCAAAGCTTTGGGCGCAAACCCGACGGTGCCGGCGATTTTCAGATCCTCGCCTCGGCCACCCCACGCGCGGCGAACTAGAACTCTCGACGGCGTGGGCGCGCGAGCGGGCCTGGCGCTTGCAGTTTTCGCTGCGAGACTGCGGTGGAGGAGCTTGCATGCGTGCTGGAGCGTTTTTAGCCCTGTTTTGCGTGGTGCAGCTGCCTGTGGGCAGCAGCGGTTGTGTGCCCGGTGATGCTGGCCATCCGCCGCCCGTCAACGGTTTCAACGATCACACCACGCCCACGCTCGCCACCGTCGCGGACTTCGAGGCGATCGCGGCCGACGGCGCGTCCAGCTCCGCGCTCAAATTCGTCACCACGCGCTTTTTGACCGCGGGCGAAAACGTGCGCTTCTTAGATAGCGATCACTACAAACTGCACGACGAGTGGTGGTGGTTTCGGCTCATGAACGGCCAACCCAACGACGGCGTCACGACGGCACCGGTTCACGTCGGCCGCTTGTTTGATACCGTCGACGCCATCGTCGAGTGGGCGCGCGAGCGCGTCAACGTCGCGGCGCCACTGCCACTCGACTTGACGTTCGTGCAAGACAACGCCCGCTTGTACTCGCCGGGGTTTTACGCGCTCGCGCTCAACC
>JAYTVG010000048.1:0-2628 GCA_043744135.1 Deltaproteobacteria bacterium
CGCTATTAATGAGCGGGCGGGTCCGCGGCGACGTGACGAAACGCCGCGCTCAGCTCCGCTTGCATGTTGCTGCCGCACGCGTTCGCCGCACGCAGCACAGCGTCTTTGCCGCTCGCAACGCCGGTGGCCTGCACGGTGGCGCGCCGCGTCTGGGTCGCGTCCAGCACCACCGCCGCGCAGTCCACCATGACGCCACTGTCGACGACGCGCACGCTGCGCACGTCGCCACGGAACTGGTCTGCCGCGTGTCCTTCGCGCGCGGCCGCGACCCCGCGAAAAAACGCGGCGCGCACCGCGGGGTTGCCCTTTGCGGTCGGGTCCTTGTCGGTGTCATCCGGCGTCAGCACGACGGCGTCAGCCCGCGTGCCGAGCGGCGGCGTTGACCGCGACAGCGTCGGTGCGTCGGCTGACGCGCTGACGAGCGGCTCGTGGTCAATCGTCCCGCTCACGATCGGAGCGCTGACGATCGGTGCCGCCACGCGTGGTGTCGCTGAACCGGGCTGCACAAGCGCAGCGAGCGCCGCGGCCGGCGAGCGCGTGCGCACATGCACCACCGCCGTCGCCGTCGCCGTCGCCACCAGCATCATCAGCACGACACCGACGATCAAAGCGCGCGGCCCGCGACGGGGTGTCTGGGCGGTGACGTCATCGTCGTCGCGACCGGGCATGGTTTTTATGCGCGTGACGTCGTTGGCGATGGCTTGTTGCGCGTTTGGTTGCGAGTAAGCCGGCGTGTGCAACACCTCGAGGGCTGACGGCGTCGGGCTTGGTTGCGTCTGCGTCGCCGCCGCATGTTGCTGCGTGGACGGCGCGACCGCGTCGAGCGTCGACGGTGGAGGTAGCGTCGGCGCCAGCGCATCGATTGGCTCGTTCGTCTGCCAGTGTTCAGCCTGTTGCGGCAGGTTGGTCACCATGCTCAGTGACGGCAAACCGCTGTCACAAGCGTCGGCGCGCGCCACGTCCAAATCACCATCGTGCATGGCAAACTGCGCCGGCACCACGGTGCCAACATCAAACGCGTGCGTGGGATTGGGCATTTCACCAAGTGCGATGTCCGACGTTGGCGCCGGCAACAGCGCCGTCGCCAGCGTCGAGCTCACGCGCGGGCGTGCGCGAGGCGCGGAGGAAAACACCTGGTCGTGCGTGCCGCGTTCGTCTGCAGCGACGTCATGCGCGTGGTCTTTTGGCGGCTCCGGCAACACGAACGCGCGCGCAGACGTGCGGGCTGGGCGGGGCGCGGGTCCGCGGTTGTTGGCGAGCTCAGCGTCAAACGACGGCCCGCTCGCTGAGTCCGCAGCGGTCACGACGGGTGCTGGGACTGTCCGCGGCGCATTAAACGCGCCACCCGCGGGCGCCGCCACCATCGCCTCAGTGATGGCGCCGTCGTCGCGTAGGTCGGCATCGTCGCTCCCCAAGTCGCGCCCAGACAGTGTGCCGCCGCGCGGCACCGGTACCGGCACGGTTTTGTCGAGCAACGCGCTCGGGGTCGTTTTGGCCTTGGGTCTGTCGACCATGCTGCATGCTACCACGATGCGCGCGCACCGCGGCCTCCCGACTACGCAGGATCCGCGCTTGGCTGCGCGCGCTGTTTCGTCGAGGCCAACATGCCGCACGCGGCGTGCTTGTTTTGGCCGCCAGAGTAGCGGCGCACGATGGGGGCGCCGAGCACCTGCAGCGCGTCCAAAAATGCCGCGAGCTCCTTGGGGTCTGCGCGGCGAAAACCGCCTTCGCTGACTGGGCGCGCGTCGTTGATGTCAATCAAGTTCAAGCGCAGCGGCACGTCTGGCAACAACGCCTTGAGCGCCGCGACCTCATCGCCGCCGGTGTTGATGCCGCCGAGGGTCACCCACGCAATGGTGACGCGGTCGCCGCTTTGTGCGTGAATCGCGCGAATCGCTCCGGCCACCTCGTCGAGGCCGAACTTGCCTGCGACCGGCAACAGCTCGCGCCGCCGCTGTGCGATGGCCGACGTGAGCGACACGATGAGGCGAAATTTGTGATTCTCGCTTGCGTAGCGGTGCATCATCGGCACCAGACCGACGGTCGAGATCGAGATGTTCTTTGCGTCGACGCGGCCTCCGCACGGATTCGACAAGACGTAGGCGGCTTGGATGACAGCGTCGTAGTTGTGCAACGGCTCGCCTTGACCCATGAACACCGCGCCACTGATGCGCTGGCCCGCGGCGAGCGTGTCGCGCACCACCATAAAACACCCAACGATCTCGTGCGGCGCCAAGTTGCGCGACAACCCCAACCGCCCGGTTGCGCAAAACGTGCAGCCCATCGCGCAGCCCACTTGCGACGACAAACACACGGTGAAGTGACCCGGTTTGTGCAGCGGAATGCGCACCGCCTCAACCAGGGCGCCGTCGACAAGCTGCAACAGCAACTTGTCAAAGCCGTCCGCGTCGTCGGTCACGCGCTCCACCACCGTTGGTAAGTCGCGTGGCAGCGCTTGCACAAATGCACGCAGCTCCCGTCGCACGGGCTTTTTCAGCGCGAAGTCGGTGCGTCCCTCTGAAATAAGGTGCCCAAGCAGCCGCCGCGCTTCAGCGTCGGTGCACGCGACACCGCAAGCGATCGCGTGCTGCGCAAGCTGCTCGGGTCGCATGCCCAGCACATGTGCTA
>JAYTVG010000049.1:0-2627 GCA_043744135.1 Deltaproteobacteria bacterium
GAAGACACTGAGCCGCGCTCGGTCGCGCCGCGCGCTGCCGTCGGTGCGCGCGCGTGGAGCTCGCCGCCGGGGACTGCGCGCGGATCTGTCGCCGCCCAAGATGACGGTTGGGAAGACGTCAACGCCCCGGAGCTTGAGGCACAGCGCGCACCTGACGCCGTGGGCGCGCTTGAGTCAGATTTCCAGTCCCCCGCGGACTTGCACTTCGGGGACTTTGACGGCGCCACCCCGAGCGTGACGCCGCGCTCGGACCCGCTAGCACTCCAGCACGCGTTTGGTGTGCACGATTTGCACCTGCCCAGCGTCGAGGCGTTTTTCGGTGCCACCGCTGACCTGACGGCCGCCCTCGACGGCGATGCGCTGCCGCCCGCACTCGCGTCTGCGGTGGCGGGCTCGTTTGACGACGACAACAACCTGCCGATGAAGGCAACAAAGCTGGCCGACACCGACCCGGCGCGTGCGTCGTTTATCGCCCTGCAGTCGGCCGACACGGTGCCGTCGCAGGCCGCACAGCCCTCGGCGAGCAGGGCACCGGGCACCATCATCGACATCGTGCAAGCGGGCATGCCGGTGCAGACCGTGGCACCTGAGTTGTTGACGCGGCTGCCTGACGAAAGCGCGTTTAAAGACACAGCGCCGATGCGCATCGCCTCGCCCGCGCCAAACGCCGCTGCGCCGGCCGTTGCCACGCACGCCGCCCCCACGCCAACAATCGACGCGCCCGCCGCGGCCGTCCCCTCCACCGCCGTCGTGGCCGCGCTGCCTGCGCCCACGCGGACGCGCGAGGTTGCCCCCAGTGTCGATCCGCAGCGCATCCACACCGCGCGCACCGCGTTAGACATTGAGCCGCCCGCGACGCCGTGGTTTGGCATGCCGACGTGGGCCGCGGCCGCCCTGGCGGTGTCGGCGATCGTGCTCGCGGCGCTGGTGTCGTTTTTTTGGAATCGACCGAGCAACGGCGACGTCGACGATGCCGGTCCCGCAGTGATGGTTGCGCGCCTCGACGCCGGCAGCGCAGCATCCGTCGTCGTGGTCGCGGTGGGGCCCGACGCCGTCGTCGCGCGAACCGACGCTGGCCCTGGCACCGCCGCTCGCGATGCTGGCGCCGTCGTCGACGTCGCGACCCGCGCGCAGCCCGACGCCGGCGTCAGCGCCGAGCTGACGCCCGAGCAGGACTACGCGCAGAGGCTCAAACAGGGCGAAGCGTTCGCACGGCGCGGCGATTTCACGAAGTCGGTGCGCGAGTACAAAGCCGCGGTCGCGCTCAAACCCAACTCCGTGCCCGCGCAGCTGGGCTTGGGCAACGCGTATTTCGAACTCGACACCATCGACACCGCGCTCGTGCACCTCGAAAAAGCGCGCGCCCTGGCACCGCGTGAACCGCAAGCGTACTTGCTGCTGGGCGCAGGGTATCAAAGCGCCGGCCGCCGCGACGACGCCGTGGCTGCGTACCGTCGCTATTTGGAGCTGGCGCCAAGCGGCAAGTTCGCGCGCGACGTACGCGGGATCTTGACGGGAATGGGCGTGGAGTAAGGCTTCCGCGTGCGCTTACGATGGCGACACCACAAACGCGCCGCTGGCATGTTCGATCGATAGGTCGGATTGCGCCATCAACGTCATCGGGCTGTGTGCGCCTCGAAGCACCCACGCCCGCGCTGCGCGCGCGATCATGACGGCGTTGTCTGTGCACAAGCGCTTGGGCGGCACAAACACCGTGACGTCGTTGTTGGCGGCGACGCGGACGATTTCGGCGCGCAATAAACTGTTGGCAGCGACGCCCCCCCCGAGCACCAGCCGGTAGATCTGCTTTTGGCGACACGCCAGCATCGACTTGTTCACGAGTGCTGTGACGATGGCGGTGCGCACACAAGCACAGAGGTCTTTGGTGGCTTGCGCGTCGAGCGGGCCGTGTTTATCGACCACCATACGAACGGCGGTCTTGAGGCCCGAAAACGAAAAGTCGTAGGTGCTTCGGTCCTTGAGCGACACCGGCATCGCGAAGCGCTTGGCGTCGCCGCCGTCCGCTAAGCGATCGACGATGGCGCCACCCGGGTAACCGAGTCCCAGCAGCTTGGCGGTCTTGTCAAACGCCTCACCGGCGGCGTCGTCGCGTGTTTGCCCCAGCAGCGTGGCGTGGCCGACACCGTCAAAGCGGTACAGCGCCGTGTGTCCGCCCGACGCCACCAAGCCGACAAACGGCGGCCCTGGCGCTGCAGCGTCGTCGGCAGCGGCCATCAGGTGCCCTTCGAGGTGGTGGACGCCGACGAGCGGCACGCCCAGGGCGCGCGCCAAGCCTTTCGCGAACATGACGCCGACCAACAGCGCACCGATGAGGCCGGGCGCGAACGTAACAGCGACGTAGCGTAAATCGCAGCGCTCGAGTTTTGCTTCGACCAGCGCATCGCGCACCAAGCCTGCGATGCGCGCGAGGTGCTCTCGCGATGCAATCTCGGGCACCACACCACCGTAAGGCGCGTGCGCCGCCACCTGTGAGTGCACGATGTCGCACAGCGTGCGGCCACCCGCATCGATGATGGCGACCGCGGTTTCGTCGCAGCTCGATTCGATAGCGATGAGTGGCCCTGCCAGCAATTCGTCGCCCTTGGGAGATGAACAATTTACTTCGT
>JAYTVG010000050.1:0-2626 GCA_043744135.1 Deltaproteobacteria bacterium
CAGCAAGATTCGCTACGACTACAGCTACAACGTCGACGCCCCCGGCGCGCCTGCGGAGTTTTTGGGCAACGCGCATTCAAACGCTGCGTTCGTTTCTGAAATCAAAGCGGACCAATGGTACGTGAATCAAAACAACGCTTCGGGCCAAGGGGTTGGCAACTCGACGCTGACGCCGCCGGCCCCTGCCGCCGGCGACAACGGCTGCGAATAACTCGACGGCAGCATCAGTCGTCATCGCAAGCGGGCTTCGGCCCGCTTTTTTTTTCCCAAGTGCGATGCTGCCCGCGTACAATTCGTCCGTCGTGGGAGACGAACCATCGAATTCGGTCGTGAAACTCATGCGGCGTGCTGGCTGGCTGTGGCTGCTTGCGGTGATCGGTGCCGGCCTGCGGCTGTTTGCGCTCACGACCGTTCCCGGCCTTAACGCCGATGAGGCGTACCACGGCTGGCTCGCGGCCCAGCTGCTCGATCACACGCTGATCGATCGTTGGCGCACCCCTAGCGGCAACTTCATCAACCCATTGAACTTCCTCCCGCAGCTCGTGCTGCTGGCCGTGTGCAAGCCGGCGTTTTGGATCGCGAAAGCCCCGGTTGCAGTCGCGAACTTGGCGATGTTGTGGGGTGCGTACCGATTCGGCACGCGCCATCTGAACCCCGAGGCCGCGCGCGTGTGGTTGGCGTCGGTCGCGCTGTGCCCTGTGCTCGTCATGTACGCACGCATCGGCTGGGACCCGAGTCTTTTGCCACCCGTCACGGTGCTGTTGTTGTGGTGCGCTTGGGAGCAGCGCTTGTGGGCCTGCGTGGTGGTGTTCGGCATCGGGGTCGTGTGCCACCCAACGTTCGTGTTTATTGCGCCGGTTGTTGTCGGCTTGTGCGTCACTGGGACGCGCGACGTGCTGCAGGTGTTTCGCGTCCGCCAGCGCGCCGTGTCGGTTTTGATGGGGTTGGCGACGTTGTGCGTGTGCGCAGCGCTGGTGATGCCGTCCACGCGCGCGCTGCTGCTGGGCGATCCTGCGCATGTGTTCGCGCTCGAGCAGTGGCTGTTGTTTGCGCGTGCCAGCGCCGATTTTCTCGTCGGCACGACCTCGCTGCGCTACCTCACTGGCCACCCGGTGGTCTTTGGGCCAGCGCTCGCGGTGTGGGCCGTTTTGGCGCTGGGCGCCATCGTGTGGATGACGCGCGACGCGGTGGTCGACGTGCGACGCGAGCGCGGGCTGCGACTCAGTCTCGGGATTGCACTGGCGATCTTTTTTGTGCGCGCGGGCCCCGCCGGGTTCGCGCAAGGCACTGAACGCTACGGCTTGTGGCTGGTGGTCCCGACGCTGTTGTGGCTCGCGCTTCGCGTCGGCGCGTTGCCGGCTCGGCTGCGACACGCTGTCACTGTCGGCACTTCAGCAATCGCCGTTGCGATGCTCGTGCAGTGCTATTTCGCCTGGACCTACCACACAGGTGGCCGCGCGCATCGAACGTTTTCAGCCGGGCAAACCGAGCCCAAACAAGCCGCGTACGACGCCATTGTCGCGTTCGGCAAACGCTGCGGCAGCGACGTTCATGTCATCGCTGAAGACTATTGGCTGCAGGTGCCTATCGCGATGTTGGCCGGCCGCAGCCGCGCGCCTGCCGTCCACGTAACGCGGCTGTCAGATGCTCAGCGGGATGCTGCGCTGGGCGCCGAGGGCTGGGCACGCAGCGCGTTTGTCTTGCACCACGCGTCGCCCGCGTACGCGGGAATCCTCGGCGAAGACATCGCCCGCACCGACATCGCGATTGCGAACTTTGCAGGCGACGTTGTCGTGGACGTGTTGCTGCCACCGTGCCCGCCGCACTGACGGCTTGGCAAGGCGCCCGCGGTTGCGCTAGCACTTAAGGGTGTTGCGCCTCGCCCTTGGCTTCATCGCATTCGCCACCGCGGTCGTGCTTGCCCCCGACGCGCCGGCCGGGCGCGACGCGTTCCCACCGCCTCCGCCGTTGGGCGTGTGTCGTGCAGCGGCACTTGGCCGCATCGACGCCGCTGCCAGCGTCGTGTGGGTGCGAACGATCCAGCTGATCGGTCACCCCGACGCCGCCAAAATGAACTACCCGCACCTCGAGGATTGGGTTGACATCGTGACGCGGCTCGCGCCCACGTTTGAGTTCCCGTACGCGTTCGCAGCGCTCATGCTGACGGCGGACCCGGCGCGCACCGACAAGGTCGATCTGCTGCTACAGCGCGGCGAGAGCGCCATGCCGGGAGGCTATTTTTTCCCGTTACAGCGCGCGTACCTCGCGTATTTCGGCAAGCTCGACAGTGCGGCGGCGGCGCAGCATTACCGCCGCGCCAGCCTCGCCCCAAACGCGCCGGCCTACGCACGCCTTTTCGCAGAGCGGCTTGAGCGATCCCAACAGACGTGCAGCGAGATGCAAACCGCCCTCGAAGCGCTCGCGCGCGATCAAGACCTGCGTGCGTCCAATGCCATGCGCAGCCAGCGGGTGGCGCTGCTGCAAAACTGCATCCGCGAGCGCTATCGCGCTGCACGCGGCGCGTACAAACTCGAGCACAACGGCGAACCCACGCGCGCGGATTTGATCGCCGACAAGAAGCTTGAGCCCTTCCCGGCCGTGATGGGACTGTGCTGGGTGCAAGACG
>JAYTVG010000051.1:0-8665 GCA_043744135.1 Deltaproteobacteria bacterium
TTGCCGTGGTCGATGTGCGCGATGATCGAGAAGTTTCGCAGGAGCTCGGACGCCATCTTGAGGTGCTCGCTTTCAACGTTGCGTTGTCAGGCTGCCCCAGCTACCGCGCGTGAACCGCGACGGGACAACTGCGCGCATGGTTAAGCCCGCGACGCGAACCAGTCATAGGTGCGCGTCAGGCCGTCGTCGACGAAAATCGTGGGGCGCCAGCCGGTGATAGCGGCGAATGCGCCCGCGTCGATGACCGAGCGCCTTTGTTCACCCGCGCGCGCGTCGCCGTGCACGACCGCGACCGCTTTGTGCGACGCTGCGACCAGCACCTGCGCCAGTGTAACGACGGTGGTTTCAACCGCGGTACCGATGTTGAAGCCACCGATCGGGCGCGCGCTCAGCGCCAGGGCGTTGGCCGCGACGACATCGTCGATGTAGACGTAGTCGCGCGTTTGCAAGCCGTCGCCGTTGATGGTGATGCCCGCGCCGTCGAGAATTTTACGGGTGAAAATTGCCACCACGCCGGCTTCACCGTGCGGGTTTTGACGTGGGCCGTAGACGTTGCCGTAACGCAGCGCCGTATACGTGATGCCGTACGCACGGTGGTACCACGCGAGGTACTGCTCGCAGACGGCCTTCGCGAGCCCGTACGGGCTTTCGGGGCGCACCGCGTGCGTCTCGACCGCGGGAAACGCGTCCTGCTCGCCGTACATCGCCCCGCCCGACGACGCGAACAGCACGTGCTGCAGCTTGCCCCCCAGGCGCGCGGCTTCGACGATGTTGAGCAAGCCCACAACGTTGACGTCGGCGTCAAACGCGGGATCCGTGACGCTTTTGCGCACGTCCATCTGCGCCGCGTGGTGGCACACGACATCGGGGGCGAAGGTGCGCACGGCCGTCGCGGCGTCACGGGAACGCACGTCAAACATCGACAAGCCTGCGCCGGTTGCGATGTTTGCGCGGCTGCCGCCCGACAAATCGTCGAGCACATGCACCTCGTGGCCAAGCGCAACGAACTTGTCGCAGATGTGACTGCCGATGAAGCCGGCGCCGCCGGTGACGAGTATGCGCACGCGACTGCTGTATGCCGCGACGCCCGAGTCGGCAAGTCGTCGGCGCGTTTCAACAAAGGCGCTTGACGCAGCCGCGCCCGCGTCGGACTGTCGGGAATGCGTAGTCCCTTTTTTGTGGCCATCGGTTTTGTCGGCGTGCTTAGTTGTGGTTTGTTCGTCGCGTCGTGCGCCAGCGACGACGGCGCGCAGCGCTCAACCACCACCGACACCTCGGCGGGCGGGTCGGCAGCCGTTGCTGGGGCCACACGCATCGCCGACGACAGCTTCGACCCAAAATGCTGCGCGCGGCGAGATTTAGACCTCAACCGCGACGGCAAACCCGACGTGTACCAGTTCAGCAAATCGATCGGTTCCGACACGGTCATTGTGCGCAAGGAGGTCGACATCAACATGGATGGCAAGATCGACCTGGTGCGCAACCTCGACGACAAAGGCGAGCTCATTGAAGAGCGCCTCGACACCGACTTCGACAACAAGATCGACTTGGTCGTCGAGTTCGACCGCGGTGTCATCGTCAAGAAGCAAAACGACACCAACTTCGACAACAAGATCGACATGTGGCGCTTCTTTGAGAAGGGCAATTTGATCCGCGAAGAAGCCGACCTCAACTACGACGGCGCTGTGGACTATTGGGAGTATTTTGAAGGCGGCAAACTCGACCGCGTCGGCATCGACAGAAACGCCGACGGCAAAGTCGACGAATGGCTCAAGTCGACCGAGGGCTGAACGACCGAGGACACACGGCGATGTGCCGACGGCTACGCGGACCGACGGCGCCGTCGCAATGTTGCGCGTGCCAAGGCGAGCAGCGCTAGCGCAGTGAGCGGCGTGGCGCCGGACGCCGAACAGCCCTGGCGGGGGATTTCGCCGCCGTTGTCGAAGACCACCTCTGATGGGTCTGAAGGATTTGCGCCGCCTGGGACGGAATCGGCGTCGCCGGGCAAGCTGATGCCGCTTGTGCTCGCGGGTGTGGCGCCTTTAACCCACACACACGCCGGGTCGCCGAGCTCTTCGCCGTTGCTTGAGCCGTCGCCGTCGGAGTCGGCACCGCACACGGCCGCGTCCCAAAACACAAATGACGGATCCTCCGCCGCCACCGACGAGCCGTCCCCTGGGGTGCCGCCGTTGGCCGTGAACAACGTGTTGCCGAAACTATTCCACGTCAGGCCGCCGGACGCGCCGACGTGACACATCAAACAACTCGAAGAACCGTCGGCGGCATTTCCGCCGTTGGGAATGTTCGCGGGAAACGTTGCGCGCGCGTGCGCTGACATCGACGCCCCAACCGTCGCCACACCCAATGCGAGCCGAACAAATGCACCGATCAAGGGTGGTGCGCACAGCAATCCGGCGACCTTAGGAGGTGAACAATGAAGGTTGCGGCTCAGCATGCGTGCAGTCCTCGTCACGGGGCGCGGCGGCGCCGCAAGAAAATCGCGAGGGCCACAAAGCCCGCCGACAGCGGTGAGCATTGCGCGCAGCCGCTGTTGGACGCAAGCGCCAGCGCAGAACACGACGGCGCCGGCTGACCAGCGCACGCGGCGCTGTCGTCGACGTTGACGTGGTCTTGGGGGTCGGCGGGCGCAGACAGCGGATCGGTGCGAAGCGGTGGGGTGCCGGGTGTCCAGATCCCGCATGGATCGCCGAGTTCCTGGCCGTTGGTCACACCATCACCGTCGCTGTCGAGACAAAACAGGCTCGACCAGTCGGGGCCGTCTTGCGTGATGGTGCCTTCGACGTCGGCGCCAAAGACGTTGCGCGGTCCCGCCCCCATCGAGCTGGCGTGGCACGTGGCGCAGCGGCCATCCGCGGGCGCACTGGGGATGAAGTCGACGTATTCAGGGCGCGCCGTCGACGACGTCGACGACACCAGCAAGGCGACGCCGACCCCCGCTTTGAGCCACATGAGCCAACGAAATCCACGCATGCCATGACCTACGCAAAGAACCGCTCGGGCGGCCACCTTCAATGTGCCGAATCTGAGCACGCCGCGCCACTGTTAGTTCTGTGGGCGTTTTGCACATTCATCCACCCTTGCACGGTGAACACGATGCGACGGCGCGCAGCCACACGCTACGCGGGCGATGCCCACAATTGAAACAGCGCAGCGATCGCGGTGGCTTCGCCCGCCACGTGCAAGCGCCCCGACAACACGCCGTCTTGCGCACTCATGCGCCCTTGCACCAGCGCCATGAAATCTGCGTCGTGGGCGCGCACGATGATCCGCGGAGCCAGCGCGTGTTGCGCCGTGACGCTGCCGTTGTCAAAATCGATGAACGTGCTGGTGCCGGCCGTCAACAAATCGACGCGCACAACGCCCGCGAGCGCGCCCCATCGCGCATCACGTGACGGCTCGAGCGCGGCCAAAAACGCCGCGGCCGTCACTTGTCCACCAAGATGACGCGCGCTTGCACCACTTGCCATGCGCCGCCGCTGCGCGCGACCTCCATGTCGACGGCATAGCCTTTGCCGGGCTCGACGGTGTCTTGAAAGAAACGCTCAGTTTCAAGCACGATGTCACGCAACTTCAACATGTCGTCATTGGTGATTTCGATGCCCTGCACCATCACTGGACCGCCTGCATGGGGCTCGCCGTCGACGAAGCGCACCACAGGCTGTTGGCCAATGATGCCCTCGGTCGCCTTGCCGCCATCGACGCCGCCACCAAAGCCGTGGACCAGCTGAAACGTCACGGTGTTGCGCGCGCCGCTGTCGACGTCACGCGACACCATCACGCCGGAGACGTCGGGGGTTAGACACGCTTGCACCACCACCGTGGGGCCGATGTGCTTCAAAAAGAATTGTTCCGAGACGTTGTTTTCGACCGGCTCTGGCATCCAGCACGACTCGATGACGCCGATGACGGCGTCGATGCGCGCGGGACCCAAAAACGCATTGTGCGCGGCGAGCGCGGCGGCGAACACGTCCGCGTCGCTGGTCGCGCGCGCGTTCGCCAACGCCTCGAACTGCGCGTCCACGATATCTTTGCCGTATATGGCGTTGGCGCATTTGCGGTCGACGTAACTTTCGTACTGGCCCGCGCCGCTTTTGCCGGGGCGGTCTTCGCCGGTAAACGACGAGCGAAAGATCACGCTGCCAGTCTGCGCTTCACGCAGCGCGACGTTGCGCATGATGTTGTCGTACAACGCCTGGCCTTTGCTGGTAAGCGTCGGCGGCGACGACGAACGGTCAAGCAAGCTCTTGCTCAGTGCGCGGCGCGTGAGTTCCACCAAATCTTCCCGCGTGCGTCGACGGTAACGAGCATCGGTATAAAATGCACTGTCGCGAAAGTTGCGGTCATCGACCACGCCAACCTTTGGATCGGCGCGGTAGACGTCGTCCCATGCATCGAGCAGGTTGCGGGCCCCCGGGATCGCAGCGCCCGCGAGCAAGCCGCGGATGTCGGCGGGAGTGATGACAGAGCCGTCGGGCACGTGGCCACCGAGCACCGGGTGCTGTGACATCAGCGCGAGCACCGTGCCCTTCTCACCAGCGAGGTGGCGGCCGTGCACGCCGAGCTTGGCGAGCTCCGCAAACGTCGGCACGCCGGCCCCCACGCCGCGAACGTGTTGCTGCGGGATATACAGTTCGACCATGCGCGTCGCGCGCTTGTCGTTGATGATCGCGTCGTGTTTGTGCACGACGTCAAATGCGGTGCCGTCGGCGCTGGGCTTGAGGTACGTGATGCTGCGGTTGACGCCCGGCCTGAGCGCGTCGAGGGCGTCGGCGCCGGCGCCGATCAAGCCTTCGGCGTACGCTTGCGCAACCGTCATCATGGTGAAGCCGTCGGTGTCGTTGATGTACACGCCGCCTTCACGCGCGGCGGTGTCAAAGAACTCCGCATAGCGCTCGCGTAGACCCGGCAACGCCACCACCGGGATACCGTTGTTCATCGCGTACATGTTGAGGTGGCTGTTGCCACCGGGCGCGTGCTGCGTATCGACGAACAGGCCGCCGACAGCGACCATCTTTTTTTCCTCGAGATTGTACAGCACGGCAAGCTGATCTTTGGTGGTGCCCATGTCGGCAAGCTGCTTGCCGTTTTCGGCGAACACCACCGACGAAAACACCACCGGCCCGATGCCGTTGAGCACGCGCATGCCCTCGACGTTTTCGACCCTGCGCGCCGTGATCTTCTCCGTCAGCCCGACGGCCATGCCTTTTTGCGCGATCGCCGTCGCGTAGTGCAGCGAGGTGCCCTTGATGAACTGATCGATGAACTCGGGATCGAGAGTGACACCACCAACCGCGACGTGTGCCGCACGCGCATCTGCAAACGCGCGGATGTTTTGGATGACTTTCGTGACGGCGACGTGCGCCTGGCCCATGAGCGCACGGTATCCGTGTTCGGAGACACGCCCGATCGCGAGCGCGGCGTCGATGTCGGCGAGCACGCGACCGAGCAACAAGGGATCGGCCGCGGCCGGGTCCGCGTCGTCGACAATCGCGTGCAAGCCGGACGCGAGGGCGCTGCGTAGCCCCGCTTGTAAGGCGAGCAACCCAAGCGAGTGCTGGGAGGGCTGCGTCATGGTGCCGAGCTGTTCGACGACGTCACCGAGCAACTCGTTGGTCATGCGCGCCAAGTTCGCATCCAAGTTAATGAGTTCTTTGCGCTCGTAGCCGGAGGCGGTCGCAAACACCGCATCCTTCAAAGCCAAGCGGGCTTCGCCGAGCTCTTGCAGCGCAAGGGCATCGTCTTGCGCATGCAGCGCGACGACGACGTCAGCGACCTCTTTCCACGCGGGGCCGGCGCGAAACAACTGCGCTTGCACGGTGTCGACGGTGGGCTGAGCGTGAACGACGGCGGTGTAGGTCGCCGCGGCCATCTCGAGGTTCTTTTCGACGTTTTCGCCCAGGTCTTTTTGACAGAGCCCCTGCAGTACGGTGCGCAAGACGTCGGCGGCGGTTTGCAGATCTCTGACGTCGTCGCCTTCGCCGTCAAAGGCGTCCTCGAGTGCGCGCAAGATCAAGTCCGCGTAAGTCGGCGCCGACAAGGTCAGCGCCGTCAAGGCACCTGTGGCGTAGCGGTCCGCGCTTTCGCCGTCGCCGTTGCGCGCTGCCACCATCGCGGACACCAACGCGACGAAACAGTCCGCACGCAACACCCGCGCACCGACCGGGAACATCCACTCTTCAATCCAAAGCGCGATGTTTTTGGGCGTGTCGCGTGAGAAGTTGTGGTGAATGCTCGAGTAGGGCGACGCGGTCGCACCGGGCGGAAGCTCTTTCCAGATCCAGCGTGTGGGCGATTGATAGCTAGTTTCGCGCTGTGCGAACCGCCCTTGATCAAGCAAGATGGAGCCGACGGCGTTTCGGGCCTCAAAGATGCCATTGGTGGATGAGATCGGGTGCGACGAGATGACCTCGCGCAACAAAGCCCATACGCGCTCACTTTTGAGATCCCCAGGCACGAGTTCTTGCTGTGCGAGCAAGATGCGCTGCTCCGCCAAGATCGGCAGTCCGAAACGATCGATGCGCGTGGTCCCTGCGTCTTCGCGTTGGTTGGCCGCGTCAGTGCGTGCGCGAAACTGCAGCAGCGCGTCCATCAAGCCGTTCGCTTTTGTGGTCGGGTCCTTGATGGACGCTAAGCCAATCACAGACAACGTCGACACGTCCATATAGGGCCGCGTGCCGGCAGCAAACTCTGCAGCAACGCGAGCCTGCGCGGTCAAACGCGTGCTCAGCTCCGTGTTGAGCTTGTCAGCGCTGATCGTGTGGTTGTCATAGGGGCGAAACCAACCAAACGGGTCGCGTTGCGCCGTCGTGTATTCCTTGCGCTCCGCCGTCTGCAAAAACGCGATGTCTTGCGCGACCTCACGAGAAATGTCCGCGAGGTGCGCGACCGGCGCGTGGCCGCTGGTGTCCGCCAACAGCGCCGAGACAGCGCGACGGCGGTTGGTGACGCGCGGGTCACCGGCGCCAAAGCCCGCGAGCGCCGCCGCCCCCGAGAGATCTTTCAACTCCGTCACCGTCGCCACCAACTTCGCGGCCGCGGCACGCGCGGCGTCGTCGGCATCGGCACGTGCCACGCCCCTTCGCGGCGCGACGTCGATGCTGTGGTCAACGCTTGGCGGCGTTACGGTTGGCGTGGGCAGTGAAACGCGATTGCGGATCGATGGCATCTGGCTTTCCTTAAGGCGACAACGCGGCGCACGACGGCGCGCCACGACCGCGGGAGATTGGGTTAGCATCGTCATGCAACTTTGGCTCGGTTGATCGACGGATGTCCCGCTTCGTCGCCGTCAACACCGCGCAAATCAACGCCGTGGGTGTATGAACAGAGATTTTCGATCGCACAATCGCGCGCGCCGCGGTAGCAGCGTGCATGAGTCCAAAAGCGCCAGAGCCCACCGACAATTGCGGCGTGTGGACCATCCACTGCGAGATCGAAGATCGTCCGATGTTGCGCGGCTTCGCACATACGCGCCAGGAGGCCGACGCGCAGATGGCACAGCTCAAGGCACAAGACCCCGCCGCGAATTTTTGGCTCGTCGAGCTCACCCACGGCAGCCTTCAGGACTTCCGCGACGCCGCCATGCTGCCCCCCGGTTTTTAGCGCGTGGCGCGTCGATGCGAGCGACGCCACGTTCCACGTCGTCACTTCACCGACCTTTTGAGGTGAACAAAGTCATCAAAGGATCCCCACGATGCCCGTCTCGTTGAGCAAGCCTGCGCTGCAACAATTTTACAGCAGAATCACCAACGATCCGACCCGCAAAGTGGACGACGCTGCGCTCGACGAGCTGGTGTCGATCGTCGGGGACCGACGCGGCGTTTTTGGCCTCTTTGGCGCAGTCAGCTCGGACACGATCGCGCGCAACCTGCAAACCCAGGAGTTGTCGGCGCAGCAAAAAATCGCGATCGCGCGACGTGGCCTTGATCGCGGTGAACGCTCAGATTTGTTGAGTCTGGTGTGTGACCCTGATTTTATGCAGCACCTCGACGCTGCCGCGCTGAACTTCATCAACGCCATCGTCGGCTTAGGCCCGCTTGCGAGTGGCGTGCCCGTCGTCAGCGAAGTGCCAAAGGCCACCGCGGACCTGTCGCGCGCCGACACGCAAGCGGTCATGGCCCTGCGCGCCGTGATGGCGAACAACCAGCTAACTGCCTACTATGACGCCGCGATTGGCGCCGTTGACGACGTGGAACTCAAGAAAAAAGCGCTGGCGCTGTTCGCCGCGCTGCCAAGCATCAAGCCGACAGCAGACGCCGTCACACAAGCGGCAGAGTTCGTCGCCACCGGCTTGTGGACCAGCGCACCGGCCGCGATCGATGAGATGTTGCGTAGCGCGCGCTACTTGCCAGGCCGGCAGCTGCTGGTGCAAACCCACGTCGCAGCGGACGTGCCCGAGCGCGCAGCACCCGACTACGAAGAGCGCCGCAAGCGCGTCGGCAGCTACGACGAAAACGGCGTGCTCGCTGTGACCCACCGTGCCGCACTCGTCAGCGACGATCCCAAAGACGCGCGGGCTTTTTTGGTCGACGTCGATGGCAGCGCCGACCACGTCAGCGTGTCGAAAGCGAGCGTGTTTTTTAACAACCAGCCGCACGCGCTGTCGCCGCAGTATGTGCAGTCGAGCAGCATGCGCGAGCTGCCCTAC
>JAYTVG010000052.1:0-2617 GCA_043744135.1 Deltaproteobacteria bacterium
GCGTGCGAGCCTGGCGCACTTTGGTGTCGCGCCGCAGCCAACGACGCGCGTGCGCGTGTCAGGGGTGAACGCCCTCACGTACGCGACCCTAGCACCCTCGGCGGCGCGTGACGACGTGCGCCACCCCCAACATCCGCCGGTGCCATCGCGGGCCGCGAAAGCGTCAAGGCAACCGCGCCGCATCACGCGCACAAGCGGGCAACCGGCACCAGCACCAGCCGACGCCGTCGCCATCGCAGCGCCACCTCCCGGCAGCAGTGAAGCCGCGGCCGCGACGACAGCGCCCGCTGGGCCTCGCGAGCGTGACGACGTGTCCTTTGCCGACTGGCTCGCTGGTGCGTCGGTGCGGCCGCGCGACCTGCCGGTGCTGCTGCGACAAAGCGCGCTGCCTCCCGTGGTCAAAGCGCTGGCGCTGCGCACCGTCACACGCATGGTCGAAGCGTACGGCGCCGTCCGCGGTGATGTCGACAGCGCGGTGTGGCGGGGGCAGCGTGCGGCACAGTTGACCATCGACGTCGTGTCGGTCTGTGCGCTCGTGGACGCGCTCGCGCCCAGTCGGATTTCAGCCTCGTCGCTGTTGGTATCAAACGTCGCAGGCATCGATGAGGGCATTGGCGACGGCATGGTGCCGTGCCCGTGGCTGATGCAGATCTTGGCCGGCATCACCGTGCACGAAGCGGCCCTCAGCACCGCGCCCACCGACGTCACAGCGGCAGCCTTGGTGGTCACGCTCGCCAGACACGTCGGCACGCGCCCGTCGTGGGTGCCCTATGCGCAGGGGTTTGGCGCGGCCACCGATCATGACGCGTTGGTGCCGGTGCTGACGCGCATCGCACTGGGGCGCGCACCCCCGCACGAAACGGCAAGCTCCGCTGCGGTGCGCTTGAGCGCCGATGTGCAACCCGCGGAGATGTCGACGTGCAAGCAGCGCTTGCTCGCGCTCGGCGCGCTGCACACACGCACCGACGTCAGCGGCCACATCTGCGCGGTGGTGAACCTAACGCAGCTGCAAGACGCCACGCGCGCGCTGTGGCAGGCAGGTGCGCAAAACGTCGCCCGCGAAGCGGTGTCGATCGACACACCTCAAAGCCGACAAGTGACCGTGGCGGTTAGACGCGGTAGCAAAGCGGTACCGGTTCGCGTGGCCGTCAGCGTGGACCCGGCGGGCGAGGTGTTGTGGGTGGGATGTATCGCGGCCGATGTCGCTCAAGCAGCGCAGCTCACAGGCCGCGCCGAGGGCCTCGTGCGCGCGGAGGCGCTGCAGGCGTGGGCACGGCTGCAACCAGCGCAGGAGGTCATCGATGACGATTGAACCACCGCTTGAAACATCCGCACTCAACGACGCTGCAGCCGGCTTCGAGCGGGAGGAAAAGACCTCCCCTGAGGTGCGTAGCCCAGGCATGTTGGCGGCCGCGGGCAACCCGATCGCTGTGGTTGCATCCGAGGATCCAACCACACGGCAGCGCTTGGTCGAGCTGCTGATCGCTGACGGCTGGAACGCCACCGAAGCGCACGATGCCACAGAGCTCCTCGACCAATGCCGCGCGGTGGCACCCCAGGTGGTATTTATCGACGCCACCTTACAGTCCGACAACGGCAAGCCATTGTGTAGCGCCGTGCATCAACAGCGGGCCGACGTCATCTTGCGTACCATCGCGGTGCTGGCCGGCGGCAGCACCGCCAACGTCGCGACCGCCTTGGCAGATGGCTTTGACGATTTCGTCGCTGACGTCGACAACGACTTCGAGGTGTTGGCGCGCGCCGCGTCCAATTTGCGCGCGGCGCGAACGTTGCGCGAGGTCAGCAAGCAACGGCGCGACGCCGCCCTTTTGCTCGAGCTGAGCCAGACCCTCGCGAGCTCGCTCGACATGCAGCTGATCTTGCACACCGTGTCGCGCTTGATCGCGGAAGTGATCTTGCTGGAGCGCTGCTCGATTGTCCTGCTCGACCCTGACCACGACGACGCCATCATGGTGGCCGCCTCCGAAGATCGCGCCGTGAAAGATTTGCGCATCAGCTTGAACAACTACCCCGAGCTCAAATGCTGCGTGGAGAGTGCCGCACCCGTGCTGATCGACGACGCCACCACGGACCCGCTGTTGTTGGCCGTGCAGAAGTCGGTGGCGGAAAAAAATATCTGCACGATGGCGTTGTTTCCGATCGTGTTTGAAGAGCGCGTGACGGGCGTGTTGTTTTTGCGCTCGTCAAAAGCCAAGCGCCGTTTGAAAGACACCGACATTCAGTTCGGCCAAACGGTCGCGTCAGCATGTGCGGTGGCGATCAGAAACGCCCGTCTGTTCGATCAGTTTCGCGATCAGACCGAGCGCATCAACTCCATGCGCGTGCTTGCTGAACGACAAACCGAGGCGCTCAAAAAGTACCAAGACTTCTTTGAGTACGCCGCAGACGGCATGGCCATCATCGACGCTGACGGCAACATCTTGTACGTCAACAAAGAGGGGCGACGGTTGCTAGGGCGCACCCGCGACGAGCTGCTACAGCTGACGTTTCAAGACGTGATGTTGGAAGAAAGTCGCGGTCGCTGGGGAGAAGTGGTCGATCAAGTTCGCCACGGTCGCTTCAAGCGTTCGTTCGACGTATTTGTGGGGCGTGGCGA
>JAYTVG010000053.1:0-2614 GCA_043744135.1 Deltaproteobacteria bacterium
CATCGCCGCGCGCACACGCGACATGATTAAGCTGCAGCTCGGTCTGCTCACTGAACAAGACGTCACCGGCGGCCTGCCGGCGGTGCAAGCAGTCCAGGCGGCGCAAGGTGCTGGCGGCACGACGTCGGACCAATTTCGCGCCATCGAGAATGCTTCGGACAAGGCCAAAGAGCTCGCGCGCAAACTCAAGATCAAAGACAGCGCCGACCGCCTAAACGCGCTGATCGATTCGGGCGCCGCGTACGTCGACAAACGCGCGCCCCGCGCAGCCGCCATGCACGACACCGGCGCTGACCAAATGTTGCTTACCGACGAGATGCGTGAGGTGTTCGGCACGCACCTGCTACAAGAAGGCCTCACGGGTCGTGACGCCGACGAGTTGCTAGCATCGCGTCTGCTGACGGATGACTCGCTGTTTAAGCAGGAAAAGACCCGCATCCAGCGCATGCTGCAACCCGAGGCAGGCGGCTGCATCTTGTCTATCGACGACGTGTTTGACGAATCCCTGCTCGGCTTCAAAAACAAGGTGACGCAGAAGTTTTACACGGTGAACCCGCAGTCAGGTCTGTGGGAACTCAACCCTGGCGTGACGGACCAAGACGTCTACGACTTCATGTTGGCCAACACCATGGGTGATACGCAGCTGCACGAGGTCGGCCACACCGTCGGCCTGCGCCACAACTTTGCGGGCAGCACCGACGCGCTCAACTTCGGCCCAGAGTATTGGCGCCTGAAGGGTCTCGTGGTGCCCAGTGGCGGCACGCGCCCCGCCAAGGACTGGGAGCTCACGGGTAGCCTGCAAGATTCGATGAACGCGGCGCTCGACTTGGGATTGCGCGACCAACAAGGCTCCACGACCATGGACTACGCCTCGACCTACGGCACGGTCCTCGGCCTCGGCACGTACGATCTGGCCGCTATCAAATACGCCTACGGCGACCAAGTTGAAGTATTTAATACACCCGACATCACCCGGGAGCGCGCGGCACTGCTCGAACAAGGCGAACTCCACTATACGTTTTATCCCGAAGTGGTCTCGAACGGCGCCACCTACGAGGACCGCACTGCGGCCATCTACGACCGCCGCAGCGTCAACTACCACAACCTGCAAGACACCGACGTGGAAGTGCCGTACTCGTTCTGCTCGGACGAGTACCGCGATGCGTCAGCGACCTGCGCGATTTGGGACGTCGGCGCCGACAACTTCGAGCGCACCGTGTACATGTCCAACCAATACAAAAATTACGCGCTGTTCAACCAGTTTAAGCGTGAGCGCTTGACCTTCGGCTTGGACATCTTTGCGTACCTGTCACGCGTGTACACCCGCGACATGACATACATCCTGAATCAGTACAAAAACTGGGTGAACGATGAGTTGATCATCCGCCGCGACCGCCCCTGTTTGGGCGTGGTCGACGGCAGTGTGGCGACCCTCGACGCCGACCGCTTCGCGGCAGACGGCTGCGGCTTGGCGGGGTTTTTGGGCACCGTCGAAGCCGTCAACTTCTTCGCGAACATCGTCGAGAGCCCCGATGTCGGTTGCTATGTGCGCATGGAGACCGGCTGTTACGACACCACGGTGGCCAATGGTACTGTCGACTCGGTCGCAACCAACGCCGACGTCACGTTGGTGTCGGCCGACCCGGCAGCGTGCGACACCTATGTGCCGACGCAACCGACGGATGCGCAAGCGGACCTGCGCGTCGGCTTGAAAATCACCGACACCACACAGTACGTCCACGTCAACAACTCGATCGACTGTTCGACCTGGACTGCGCCCACCGCGTTTTTCCGGCCCGCACTCAACCTGCCGTATCAACGCGGCGCGGTGCGACCTGCAAACACACTGTATGACCGCGAGAAATACGGCTATTATTTCTACAACAAACCGGTTGTCATTGGTTCGTGGTGGGACAAGTGGATGGCCATCAAAGCCTTCGGCGACCCCAACACTGACTTCATTGGGGTGGACGCGAGCTCGGACACGCGCAGCTTTCTCATCAACTTGAACACGCTGTTTGGCGACGACATCCAAAACCTCATCGGCTCGGCCGTCACCAACAACGTCGATCGCTACGGCGCGGTCATCAACGCCGATGGTGATGGGGTCGAGATGCTTCCGCTGGTGACGCTACAAGGTGCGGTTGACCGCGAAGCCCTCGGTCGGTCAGCCATCAACCCCGACCAGCAGTACACGTTTCGCCTGCTCGCGATGTTTAACGCCGCGTACAACGGGCAAACCACCGACAACTTCGAATTTGGTGAGTCGCTGCAGGTCGGTGCCGCGTACAACTTCACCAACACGGACCTGCCGCAGGATTTGCTCAACGACCCGTCCCGGTTCACGTCGGTGACGGACCCTGTCAGCGGCTTGAAGTGGTTCGCTATCAAGCAAATCCGCTCGGGATCGGACGACCTGTACTCGGTTGGCTACCAGTACATCCGCGAGATCAAGCAAAAGTACTACGTCGGTGGTGCCGACGGTCCCGGCTTGGAGTTGCTCGACGGTTACGATGGCAGCTTCCAGTTCGCCCCGCGGCAGGACCTCGAGATCTTGCGCATCATGGCGTCGACCACGGCGATGTTTGGCTACTCCGATGTGTGGCAGGGCGAC
>JAYTVG010000054.1:0-2611 GCA_043744135.1 Deltaproteobacteria bacterium
GGCGCGTCCAAAAAATCCAGCGCGTTGACGCTTGGCGGCGTATCCAAAACGACCAGGTCGTAACGCTCGTCTTGCATCAAAGCGTAGAGCTTCTCGACCGCCATGTACTCGTGCGTGCCGCCGAGATGCCGCGCGATCACTTGGTAGAGGCGATTTTCGAACAGACGTTGGCGGCGGGCCTCGTCGGGCACCAAGCGGGCGATCAGCTCATCGAGCGCTTCGGGTGCCTCGAGCATCATCGCGTCGACGCTGCCGCTGCCGGTGAGGCGCGCGTCCAATCGCGATGGCGCGTTGCCCATTTTGTCGATGCCGAGCGCTTGCGCCAGGCGCCGAGCAGGATCGATGGTGAGCACCGCGGCGCGCTTTCCGCGTCGGGCTGCCGCGATCGCGAGCGCCGCCGCAGTGGTGGTTTTGCCGACGCCGCCGGAGCCAACCGCGACCAGCAGCTTGACGTCCTTTAAAAGCTCGTCGAGGCGGTTGTTGGCGTCGCTCATGCTGCACCACGCTTGGCCGGCGCAAACAAACCCGCGAGCTGCGCGACAATGCCAGCGCCATTGCCCTCGTCAAAAAGCCACGGCAGCCGCACGACGGGTGCACCGGACAGACTGCTTTTCAAGCGAGCCTCTTCGCGTGCGCAGCGCGTCGACCAACCGCGCAGCGTCGTCAAATCAGCCGCGGCGCGCGCAAACTCCCCGCTGCCGCGCGACACTGCGAGCAAGGTCTCGGCGCTGACCGTTGGGGCAGGGTCGTCGAAAGCGCCGTTGAGCACTACGGGGCCGAGCGGCGCTTTGAGCTCCGCGAGCTTGATGCGCAACTCTAACAGCTCGGTCACGGGCAACTCCTCGGGCAACGCGACCGTGATGAACGACGTGCGTGTGGCGTCGGCGAGCATGCCCTCGATGGCGCGGGCGCGCTCAAACAACACCCCGCTGCGCAGCACGCGCATAATGCCGGCCGGCGCGCGCAGCAAGCTCAGGGCGTGGCCGGTCGCGTGCATGTCGACGATGACGGGGCCGTCAGCGCCGTGTTTTTCAGTGAGCGCCGCGATGCGGCCGACCGTCGCCATCTCGGTGACGCTGGGTGCTGCCTTCAAAAACAACTGCGCGATGCGATTTTCGAACAACAAGTCGGCGAGGGCGCGCGAGGGCAGGGCGCCGGCCGCGTAGTCGCGAATGGCGTCGTCACTGTTTTGGTTGATGCCCAAGATGCCGGGTGCGACCTCTTTGACCTCGTCACCTGCAGCAACGCCACCAGGCAGCAAGCTCGGCCGCCGCGGCGCGTCGCACTCAAACACCAGCGGTCGCAGGCCGAGTTCACGCGCCCGCAGCGCGAGCGCCGCAGCGATGACGCTTTTGCCGACGCCACCTTTGCCGGTGACGAGAACGATTTGGCGCGAGACTAACAGCTCATCGAACACTGGGGTCCTTTGCACGACGCGTGCTGCGCACGATACGCACCGACAACGTTGCGGTCGTCAGTGGACCGAGATTTCCGAGATGCAAGCGCGGTTGCTCTTGCCTTGTTTGATCACCTTGCCGAGCGAGACGCGTATTTTTTGCGCGTCCGTTTTGCCGTCAAAAAAGATCAGCGTGGTTTTCGCAAACGGTCGATCCGTGAGCTTGACGAGCTGATCAGAAAACGCCACGACCGGCGAGTCAAACGCCGATGGATCGCGACGATTGACGACGGCTTCTCCGCCGCTGTCCAAGCGCACCTTGATCACCTCGGGGACGTCATGGGAAAGAAATTCCTTTTTGTTGGCGACGCAACCGAGCACCACGCGCACCATATGGATGGCGCTAGCCTCGTCGAGCGTCACTTCAACCCACTGTTGTTCGGGCGCATGCTTCGCGTCGGTGGCGACCCAAGCGCTCGCGAGATCGCTGTCCGCTGCTCGCTTCATGTAGGCGGAGAGGTCCACGATGACGTCGTCGGGTTCGGCTTTGTTATCGGTTTTGGTCGTCGTCGCTGCCGGCACTGGCTTCGTATCCTTCACGGCGGCTGCGTTTGAACCTGCAACGGTCGATGCCACAACGGTCGAAGCCGCATCGGTCGACGCTGCATCGGTCGACGCTGCATCGGTCGCCGCTGCATCGTCCTTCATGAGGGCATCGGAGAGCGCCTTTGCGCGCAGGGCCTTGAGCTCCTTGGGCTCCACCCATGCGTCGGACGCTTCCACTTTTGTGATCGTGTACGCGGGGATGAAGTCGTTGAGCTCTTCTTTGGCCTCGAGGTATTTCGCCGCTGCAGTGTCGTACGCGTAGCGCACCTCGCGAACCCCGGTCAGCAACTTCACGGCGCCGTCGCCCTTCGGGATGGAAATAATCTGCGGTTTGCGGCGCACGTAGATCTCAAACACTTTGTCATCGTCGCGATCCTCGAAATACCAGCCAGGCCGCGGGTCGCCAAATGCGATGATGTTTTTGTCCGTCTCCCACTCCGCGCGGTTTTCTGTGCTTTTGGCGCGCTCGACTTTCGAAGTGAACACGTCTTGCAGCACCAACGCGCCTTTGCTGCCGGCACCGTGGTAAACGCGCACGCGCTTGACCTTTTCGTCGGGTGTCTCGTCGTACAGCTCCAAAATGATCTGGCCGGAGTTCGCTGGAGGTGC
>JAYTVG010000055.1:0-8637 GCA_043744135.1 Deltaproteobacteria bacterium
GCCCGCACAGCGCGTCAGGCGACCGACAACGCCAGCGGCCCGCACAGCGCGTCAGGATCCACCCGATGGCCGAGGCGATTTGGTGGCACACGCGGCCCAAGTGCGTGAAGGTTTGCGCAGTCAGGCTGGTGCCTGGCGATCTAACGGGCTGATATCACGCGGACGGGCGGCGGTGTGACGGTTGGCACCGCTGTTGCTGCACGGTGTGTATGACATCTCAACACCGCAAGATTTCGCTGCGTCGGCTCGCGTTTCGCGTCGTGACCGGTGTCGGCCTCGGCGCCACGCTCACAGTCGGTGCGGTGGCACTGGCGATCCCAGGCGGTTTTGCCCCCGTCGCGCTGGCGTTAGGTGCCGGCAGCTTGGTGGCGCTTAGCGGCCTGGCCCCGCCGCACAAACGCCGCGTGACGGCCTCGCACGCGCGCCAGCTGAGCTGATGCCCCCCGTGCGCTGACAGTGCACAGGACCCTGTTGCGACCCAGGCCCTCCTCGCCCACAAGCGGCGTCGGAGGTTCACACATGACATCACTTTTTTCAGGTCGGTTGGTGTTGACGTCGGCAATCGCATGCCTCGCACTCACGGTGGGTTGCGCAGGTGGCGCCAGTGAGGGCGAAGGAGAAGGCGAAGGAGAAGGAGAGGGAGAAGGCGAGGGAGAGGGCGAAGGCGAAGGCGAAGTCACCGACCTCGGCGCGCCCTGCTCCGCCGACACGGACTGCCAAGACGGCTGCATGGACTACTTCCAAGGCGACCCCGTGGTCAGCTCGTATTGCACCAACTTAGACTGCGCGAGCGACGCCGACTGCGCGAGCGCCGACGGCACGTTTTTGTGCGCGCAGGCGAATCCACAAGCCGGCTTCCCCTCGCAATGCCTGCGCAGCTGCCCCGACGGCACGGATGCGGCATGCGGCGCCGACGCGATTTGCAATGCCACGCAGCTTGGCGGTGCGGGCTTGTGCATCCCGCTGGACGGTTGCGCCACCGACGCCGACTGCCAAAACGGCGAGATCTGCCGCGTATCGTTCGCCGAGTCCGTCCCGTCGATCTGCGTCGTCACCACTGCGCAAACGGTGGGCGGCAGCTGCGACGTGGACCGCAATAGCCAAAACGGCGTGGTGTGCCGCACCGTCGCGGACTGCCCCGAGGGCTTCACCTGCGCCGACGATGACCAAGATGCCGCCACCCCCACCACGTGCGTGATCCCCGAAGAAGAAAGCTGCGCCAGCTTCGTGTGCTGGGCGCAAGGTGTGTGTGGCGGACCATGCGTCGCTGACGCCGACTGTCCCACGGACACGCGCTGCGAAGGCTTCAGCATCGGCCAAGCCCCTGACGATTTCGTGCAGGGCTTTTGCCGTCCGTTCACCGGCAGCGCTGACCCGTGCGACGTCGATGGCGATTGCGCCGGTGCCGAAAGCTGCGTCTCGCACAACGGCCTCAGTGGCGTCAGCGAAACCGTCTGCTGGGCCGCCCCGGTCGGCTCCGTCGGCCTGTTCGCCTCTTGCGGCGACGACCCGCTGACGCTTGGCACCATCGAGCCCAGCGCTCCGTGCGAAAGCGACTTCTGCTTGGGCAATGGCACCTGCGGCGCGCTGTGCACCGCGGACGCCGACTGCCCCGGTGGCCAGTGTTTCGCAATCGAGCTCGAGCCCGGTGTGGTGGCTGGCGTGTGCTTGCAGGGCCTGTCGTGCGACGGTGACGCCGACTGCGGCAGCAGCGAGACGTGCGTCAAGTTCGTCGACGCTGCGGGTGCGCTGTTTTCGCAGTGCACGCCCGCCTTTGGCACCCTCGACCCCGGCGCTGTGTGCTCGTTTGACGCCGGCTTGGCGCTCACCGACGCAGCCGTCACGTGCTTTGCTGACGCCGCGTGCAACACCGCGTCGCCCGGGGCGCTGTGCGATCTCGCGTCGCATACGTGCACGCCGCCGCCCGCCACCACGTGCGACTTCGCATGCTCGTTTGACTCGGGTCGCTGCGCGGCTGCGTGTAGCGCCGATGCGGACTGCCCCACCGACTTCATCTGCAGCGGCGACTTTTTGGTCAACGACGACGGCGGTACCCCCGACGACAACGCCGACGACACGTTTGTGCTCGGCGGCACGTGTCTGCACCGTCCCGGCTCGCGCACCGCGTGTAGTGCTGACGGCGGCTGCACGGTGGCGGGCGAGATCTGCCGCCCCAGCAACGCCATCAACGACGGTGCACCCGGCGGCGTGTGCTCGGCACCGTCGGACGCGACCTTTGCGGTGGACGGTGCAGCGTGCGGTGTGGTGCCCCCTGCCGGCGACGCCGTGTTGTGCCAAAGCGGCATCTGCGACACGGGCACCCCCGACGCAGCTGCGGGCGAATGCACCAACCTGTGCGCGGCCGATGCCGACTGCCGCGCTGGCACCACGTGTCAAGATTTGCCCGCGGACTTTTTGACCAACCCGGCGGCGACGTTTCAGATCTGCCGTTAGTTTGACGTGACCGCACAGGGCGCCCGCTTCCGCGAGGGAGCGGGCGCTTGTTTTTTAGCCGCTACCGAGGTCGTTTTTGCCACTCAGGCGCTTGGCGAGCTCAGGGAAGAGCTTTTTGCGGTTGGTGCTTTTGCGCTGCTGATCAGAAAACCCCTCCAAGATGACCTCGACACGCAGATCCGCCGAGAAATATTCGGGGTGGGGTTGGTCTTGCACCGCACGCAAAAAATCGCACAGCGGTTGGGGCGCCATGCCGAATTCCGCCAGCGCGCGCCCCGCGAAATAGTCCGCATAGGTCTCCTCCAGCCGACACAGCTCAGACAGTTCCGCCCGCGTGCGGGGCTGCTGTTGTTGGTATTGCTTCCAGCGCTTGGGTCGGTGGCCGATCTCATGCGCGAGCACACCCACCAACACGTCGATGTGGTCCGCGTGCTGCATCAAAAAGCGCTTGCCGATGTACACCTTGCCGTCGCCGTCGATCATCGCGATGGTGCCCGACGCCAGCGTCAGGTCGTAGTCCTCAGGCGCGTCGCCCAGCAAATGCGCGAGCTTTTTCTTGTAGGCGTGCAGCCGCGCCATCTGTGCGGCGAGGTCGGCGTCGTCGGGGTCCAGTTCGCGGGGCTTTTTTTTGCCGAACAGCTCGTTTTTGACTTGGTCACCGAGCGAACGCGCTTCGCCGGTGCCCTTCGCCCACGTCGGCCCAAATGGATTTTTGGAGGTGACCCCACCCCCCACCACGCGCGTCATGGATGATCTTAACGATGCGCACCGTCGCGTGTCACGCGCGCACCAAACGTCGCTATGATCGGGTGCGGATGTCATTGCTTGCGCACCTGCAAACCATCAGCTCGATGCTGCCGCTGCGTCGCGTGCGTCGCCCGCGCGGGCTGACGCGCGAGCTGCTGCGCTTGCCGATCGCGGATCAGGGCGGCGAGGTGCTGGTGCAGTGCGATTGGCAGCCGCAGCGCGCCCCCCTCGTGGTGATCTTGCACGGCGTGGCGGGCGACTCGCGCGACCCGTATGTGTGGCGCGCCGCCGACGCTTGTTTGCGCGCGGGCTTTCACACCGCGCGCCTAAACCAACGCGGTAGCGGTATGGGACGCAAGCGCGCCCGCACCATGTACCACGCCGCGCTCACCGACGACGTCGCGCTGCTTGAGGCTGCCATGGTGTCGCGAGCCAACGTTGACGGCATGGCGCTGCTGGGGTTTTCGCTCGGGGGGCACACCGCCTTGCGCTACGCTTGTCAACCGCGGGCGTCGTCGTTGTTGCGGGCCGTGACGACGATCTCTGCACCGCTCGACTTGCCGCTGACCATGCGGCATCTGCAAGCCAAGCGCACCGGGCTGATGGGCGTTTACCAAACGCTGATGGTGCGCAGCATCGTGCGGGGCGCCCGCGCAATGGTAGCGCACCGGCGCGACGCTGAGGCGCTCATCTCCGCCAGCGCGCTACGCGGCGTGCGCTCGTTGATGGACGTCGACCGCACCATCATGATGGCGGTGCACGGTTTTGCTGACGTGCACGCGTTTCAAGCCGACGCCTCGGTTGCACCCCACATCAGTCGCATCGACGTGCCGACACTGCTGGTGCACGCCGACGACGACCCGGTCATCCCCGTCGAACAGGTGCGTGCGGTCAGCGGCGTCAATGAACTCGTCACGCCGGTGGTCGTCAGACGCGGCGGGCACATCGGTTTTCACGAGCACGTCGGCCAGCTGTGGGGCGCGTCGTTCGCCGTCACCTGCGCGCTTGGCCACTTCAAAACCCACCTCACGCGCGTGTGATGTGCGCGACGATCGGGATGACAGCCGCGGGCAACATCG
This sequence comes from Deltaproteobacteria bacterium, assembly GCA_043744135.1. Classification (GTDB taxonomy): domain Bacteria; phylum Myxococcota; class UBA727; order UBA727; family VGSZ01; genus JAYTVG01. The sequence goes on from JAYTVG010000055.1 coordinate 4,281, forward strand.
CTAGCTTGAGCTGTGGGATTGACCCGTCGACATGCCCTGGCTGCATCGGTTGCGCTGCTGCACCTCCCCGCGAGCAGCGCGCGTGCCATCGGCGACAGCAGTGAGACCAGCATCGGCCAACTCAAGCACGCCGGCAGCTGGAACACGCGGCCCGAAGCGTTGCGACGGCTGTTGTGGGAGGCGGGCAAGCGCACCTCGATCCACGTTGCGCGTGACGCCGTGCCAGTGTCGTTGGAACCGAGCGCCGACGATGGGCTGTTTGAGCAGCCGCTGTTGTGGATGACTGGCACGGGCGCGTTGCCCGCGTTCACGTCGACGCAGCGCGGCCGCTTGGAGCGACACCTCCGCTTTGGCGGCATGTTGATGGTGGACGCACCGTCGCCGTCCGACGCATTTGCAAGCGACGCCAAGCGCGAGATCGCGGCGCTGTTTCCGGCCGCCAAGTTGGTGCCGCTCGCTCCCGATCACGTCATCTACAAAAGTTTCTATCTGCTCGACGCCGCTGTCGGCCGCAGCAAAGACGACACGCATTTGTACGGCGTCGAGCTCGGTGGCCGCACCGTCGTGGTGCTGGCCCAAAACGATATTTCTGGCGCGCTTGAGCGCGATCGCTTTGGCGCATGGCGCTTTGAGTGTGAGCCCGATGGCGAGAGCCAACGCGAGATGGCGTTTCGCTTGGCGACAAACCTGCTGATGTACGCGACGTGCTTGGACTACAAAGCCGACCAAGTGCACATCCCGTTCATCATGAAAAAGAAGCGTCGATGAACGACCCGGTCACCTACAACGCGAGCGCTGTCACCGCGCTCACGCAGCTGCCGTCGTGGCTGCTCGCCGTTGTTGTTGTCGCTGTCGTCGCTCAATTGGTGGTGCACGCCGGCGCCACGCGCGGCGCCCCGGTCCGCGTGCGCGTGGCGTTGCTGCTGCTGCGCGCGCTGTTGTCGATGACACTGTTGCTGCTGCTGTTTGAGCCAGGTCGCAAGTTCATGCAGACCAAAAGCGAGCCCAACCGTGTGGTGGTCGCGCTCGACACGTCGGCGAGCATGCAGACCCTCGATGCCGGCGCGAGCCTGACGCGCATGCAGCAAGCTGCACGCGCCGCGCAGCGCCTGCTCGAACAGCTGCGCGCACACAGCGCCATGTACGTGCCGGAAGTGCTGGCTTTTGACGACGTCACGCGTTCCGTGAGCGACGTCGAGTTGGCAGCCTACGCGGCTGGCACGCAAAAGGCCGAGGGCACGGCTTCAAAGCTCGCAGTCGCTCTCAGCGCCATCGCCGCACACGACGGGCCCGAGCGGCGGCCGTATGGCGGCATGGTGTTGGTGTCCGACGGCGCCGACAGCAGCGGCCTATCGACAGCACTCAACGCGGCGCTGTTGGCGGACGTCAAGCGTCTGGATGGCCCGCTGCATACTGTTGCCGTCGGCGATGGCGCGCGCTTTAAGGACATCGCCCTGGTGCGTGCTGTCGCCGACGAATTCGCGTTTGTGCGCAACAAGCTCAACATCGACGTGCTCGTGCGCCAACAAGGCTTCGCCGGGCAAGCACTGACACTGACGCTCAAAGAAGATGGCCGCGCGGTCGCCACCACCGAGGTGCAACTGTCAGACGCAGCCGAGACCAAAGCCACCTTCGCGTTTGAACCGCAGCGCGCCGGCAAGCGCGTGTACACCGTGAGCGCACCGGTGTTTGCGGACGAAAGCATCGTCGACAACAACCGCGTCGACTTCTCGCTCAAGCTCATTCGCGATCGCATTCGCGTGCTGCAGGTGAGCGGCCGGCCCAGCTGGGACGAGCGCTTCGTGCGCCGCTTGCTGAAAGAAAACCCCAGCGTCGACCTCATCTCGTTTTTTATTTTGCGCAGCACGACTGATAGCGCCAACGCCGCCAACCGTGAGCTCTCGTTGATCCCGTTTCCGACCCGCGAGCTGTTCACCGAAGAGCTCGCGACATTTGACGTCGTCATCTTTCAGGATTTCAACTACGCGCCGTACCAAATGGGGATGTACCTCGACAACGTGAAGCGCTTTGTCGTTGAGTCGGGCGGCGGCTTTTTGATGATCGGCGGTGAGCTGAGCTTCTCGGAGGGCGGCTACGACACCACGCCCATCGCGGACATTTTGCCGGTGCGCTTGCTGCCCGGCACCGGCCACCTCAACACCGATGCGTTCACGCCCGTCGTCACCGAGGCCGGCGCCAGCCACCCCATCACCGACTTAGGCGCGCTCGGCGACACTTTCGCGGCGTTGCCCCCGCTACAGGGCCTCAACGTCACCGCGGGTTTGGTGCCGGGTGCGGAGGCGCTGCTCGCGCACCCGTTCATCAACGGCACGCAAGGCCCGGCCCCCGTGGTCGCGGTCAGCGAGGTGGGCAAGGGGCGGTCGATGGCGGTGATGACCGACACGACATGGCGCTGGGCGCTGCCGCACGTCGGTGCCGGCGGCCGCGGCGATGCGCACCGGCGCTTTTACGCGAGCGCGCTGCGGTGGCTGATTCGCGATCCTGAATTGTCGCGGACCAAGATTGTTCTCGACACCCACGGTGAGCACCACGACGTGCAGCCGGGCGCCGCCGTCGCTGTCGAGGTGCGCACCTACAATCCGAAGTACCAACCGGAGGCTGGCGACGCGGTCAACGCGAGCTTCGAGCCTCTCGACGTGGCCCCCGCTGCCGCCCCCGCCGACAGCATCGCAGCCGCAGCGTCTTACCAACAGACCGGCACCACCGACACCGACGGCGTGTGGCGCAGCCGCTTCGTGCCGACGACAACCGGCGTGTGGCGGGTGCGGGCCACAGCGACGCGCGACGGTGCCGCTATCGGTGCCGACGAAGATGTGTTCATCGTGGGCGCCAGCAGCACCGAGCAGTTGTACTTGCAGCCGCGCGCCGACATTTTGGCCGCACTGAGCGCGGCCGGTTCGGCGTCCTTTGCGGCCGTGCCTAGCGCAAGCATCGCCCCAAACGACGTCGACACGCTGACGTTTGTCGATCGCAAGGTCCAGCGCGTGCTGCGGCAAAAAACCGAGCCGGTGTGGAACCGTTGGTGGGCGCTGGCGCTGTTGGTCTCGGTGGCGGGGGCGGAGTGGTGGTACCGAAGACGCCACGGCTTCTCCTAGGTTCGCGAGCTGGACGGGCCTGTGGCCGCGTTGCTTCGCTGTGGTGCTCGTGTCGTGCACCAAAGTGCACGCACTGCGCTCCGCGCTCGCGCCTTGCCACACACCCGTACAGCTCGCGAACCCCGTTCGTAGAGTTGAGGTTGTTTGGGGGAGGGCGTTTGTGTGCGTCGCATCGAGGAACGACCGGCTGCCCCTGAGCCGCTATCGCGCCGGGAACGACGCCAACACCGCGCGATTCGGTTGTATCAGACGCGAGCGACTGCACTTCTGGTGCACGACACGCCCCCTGAACCCGCCATCGCGCCGGAACGCGGATGACGAACTGTACGTGGCTGTGGCGAGGCGCGAGCGAGGAGCGCAGCGACTGCACTTCTGGTGCACGACACGAGCACCACGCCAGCGACGTGCCGCCGTGCATGGTTCTTGCGCCCACGTCGAACACGGTAGTGACAAACAAAGCTGTGCCCACCTCACAGGTCTCGGCATCCATGTCAAAATTGCGCGTGTCGAACCGCACCGCGAGTTGTTGGCTGCAGCCGTGCGCACGACGTCACGGCAAGGGTTCGGTGGTGGCGATGGGGACAAAGCCATCGTGCTGATAGTCGAAGGAGTAGGTCGGTGGACCTGGTGTTGGGGGATCGCTTTGTCTGATGTGATTTAAGGCTTCATCTAGGTTGAATGTTCGAGCAACGACTTGGGGACGCAGCTCGGCTGCCAAGAACATGATGTCGCGGCCGCAAGATGTTTCAACGTTTGGCGGGGCGAAGGCCAACACCAAAAACCAGTCGCTGGGGAACACACCAGCAACATCAAATACGTCACACGGTGCAAGCACGCGCCGATACAAACTGGCTGGATCGGTGGCGTTGCCCTCGTCAAGAACGGTAAGCGGAAAGACGCATGTGTCCAACCACCGAACGAGGGGAGCGGGCGGATTGGGCGGTTGGGCGACGGGGCATTGGGAGGGCGCACCGACCTCAAAGTAGGCGCCCGGGCCTCGCTCAAAATCTTCAAGTGTTCCAACATCCTCAGCCCCAATATCAGGCCCAGCGTCCACAAAGATTTGTGATTCGTTCACGGCACACGCCGTTAACAAAACAAGTGAAAGGCTAAAAACAAAACGCATCGGTGCTGCTCCTTGCTCCAAAGCCGTAGCCCAAAAATCGCCCCGTGCCGCAGGTGGGGCACCACGCCAGCGACGTGCCGCCGTGCATGGTTCTTGCGCCCACTTCGAACACGGT
>JAYTVG010000056.1:0-2607 GCA_043744135.1 Deltaproteobacteria bacterium
TCCTTCTCCTTCTCCCTCGCCTTCACCTTCACCTTCTCCCTCGCCTTCACCTTCACCTTCACCTTCACCTTCTCCCTCGCCTTCACCTTCACCTTCTCCCTCGCCTTCACCTTCTCCCTCGCCGACGGCGCTGCTGCACGCGACCGGGCACACGACAACGAGCGCGAAAAAAATCTTTTTCAACATGGACACTCCGGCTGGACTGGGCATTGGTGCGTGTGTTTGGTTCAGGTGGCGGGCTATTTTTGCGCCATGCGCTCGTGCAGTGAGGTGCCACGCTGCTCAAGGCGCAGCAACACCAGCACGCGCGTCAACAGCGGAAACGCCACAAAGCTTGCGAGGGCATGGCTGACGGCGAGCACTGCCAGCGACACCAAGCCAAACGCCTGCCGCCGCTGAAACGCGAACAACAACACAAGGGCGATGAGCGCGTACACTGCAGACAACCCTGCGGTAAACAGCGCCGCTTTTGGACCGCGCACCGACGTCACCCAACCGATCACCAGGCGACTCGAGACCAGCGCCAACACACATGCGATCACGCTGACGCCAAGCGGCGTGCCGCCAAGGGCATCCATCACCAAACCAACCAGGGCGGCCGTGAGCGCCGCTTCAATCGGCGGGTCTGCGATCGCCGTGTACGCCACCAGCAAGACCCCGGGCACCAGCGGCATGTTGCTAAGCCCCATCGCGACCGCGGCCGCGGACGACACCGCTGTCGACAGCAAGCACAGGATCACAAACGCGAGCGAACGCTTCACGGCATCCCCGCGTCGTTGGCCGCTTCGGTGGCGGCCGCGTCGGTAGCGGCGCGCTCGTTTGGAGCCCCGACGCCTGCGTCAGCCTCGGTGCGCTCGGTGCCCTCGCTGCCCTGCACGACTACCCCGCCATCGTCCGACGCGCCCGCATCGACGGCGACGGCGACGTCCACTGCCAGCGCTCCACCGTCTGGCGTGGTTCGCGCTTTGACGCCGGCGGTCGTGACGGCTGGCGCTGGACCCGCGTCGACGTCGGTTGCGTCGGTTGCGGGCGCCGCTTCGTCTTGCGGCTCACGCCCCAGGTGAGGGCCGCGGGGCGGGTCGCGGTTGACCAGGACGATCACGTGCTCAAGCGTATCAAAACGTGCCGCCGGTTTGACGCGTGCCCGCACGTACAAGCTGTCGTCGGGGGCGCTCGCTTCCACGATGGTGCCCACCAACAAACCGGCGGGAAAGCGCGTGCCGATGCCCGATGTGACCAAGGTTTCTCCCGGTTTCACGTCGCGCAGTTTGTCGAAATCTTCCACTTGCGCGCCATAGCGTTCGTCGCTGTCTTCGCCGCGCAACACGCCGCGCGCGCGGCTACGCTGGGTGACAACGTCGATGCTCGAGCTCGGATCGGACAACAGCAACACGTCGCAGCTGCGGCGCCCGGTCGCGAGCACTAAGCCGACGACACCGTTTGCATCAACAACGCCGTCGCCGCGGCGCACGCCGTCACCACCGCCGACGTCGAGGGTCACCAACCGCACCAACGGGTAGCCGACGCGCGCGATGACGCGAGCGCCGATGGGCCGCGGTCCCTCGATGCGAATGGCCGCACGCGCGAGCGCGCGCATCGCGTCGTTTTCTGTCTCGAGTTCCTTGATGCGCGCGCGCAAGCCGGCGCCTTGTTGCGCGTTTGCCCGCAAGCGCGACAACTCCTCGGCGTTACCGACGGCAACCACATACGTCTGGGTGGCGTCGACGATGCCACCGACCGCGAACAACAAGGCGCGCTCGATACCGCTCGCCACATCGAGCACAACACCGACCACCGGCCCGCGCGCGCCGGGTTTTTTCGTTTGCGCGTACAGCAGCACCAACGGCAGCAGCAATAACGCCACCACCACCGCGATCCCTTTGTAGCGAGCCAACAGCGCGAGCACGGCAGCACTCTACTTGAGGTGCGTGCCACGCGCGTAGTGTTCAAGTGCCTCGATCAAATCGGCGCCGCCGTTGTGGGCGCGGGCAAAGCGAAAGTCGCTGCGCCCCCCAGCGAAGCCGTCGACGTCTTCGAGATCTAAGCGCTCGTCAAACGTCGCCGCGTACAACCAGTGGCCACCTTGCGGGTCGGGTTCCAGCAGCGCGCCGATGCGGGCACGTTCCTCCGCGTACATGAGCAAATTGCGGCGCGATCGGTTGTCGAGCTTGTCCGACGCACGCACCAAAAACAGCCCTGGCCCCATTTGCGTGCCGACCGTGGCCGCGGTGAGGCGATCGCGGGCTTGTGCATCGTGTGCAGCGCGCGCCAACATCTGCACCTCCTCGTCGAGGGCAATGTCAAAGGTGCCGTCAAAACGCGACGCCGCGCACGCCACCGTCAACGCCGTCATCAAGCCCAGCTGGGCGTCGCGTTCGTAGCGCGCGCTGGCCTCGTCCATAGCGAAGGAGATGCGCGTGCCAATCGTGCTGAGCGCGTGACCACGGCCGGGGCTGTCGACCGCGCGCGCATCTTCGTCGGCGCCTGCCCAAGGCTCGTGGCCGCCCCGCAACCATTTGCACGCGGCGATGGCGCCGTCGAAGTCGCAGTGCGCGACGATCGCATCGACGGATCCGACGGCGCTGACGAGCTCAGGCGTGACGAGCT
>JAYTVG010000057.1:0-8612 GCA_043744135.1 Deltaproteobacteria bacterium
GCGCACGCACGCCCGGTCAAGCGCTGTTCGCGCTCGCGCATTGTCACTTGGTGGGCGCCGCGGTTTCGATGGACAGCGAGCGGCCGTTGTTTAGTGGAGCGTTGCCGGCGTCGGTGTTTTCGCCGCAGGTCGCATACACGGCGCTCGGCCACTTGCACCTCGCGCAAGACGTGGGCAGCGCGCGCATCCGCTACAGCGGCTCCCCCATCGGCTTGTCGATGACTGAGCGGCACTACCGACATGCGGTCACCATCGTCGAGGTCGAACGAGAACACGTCAGCAGCATTACGCAGCGCGAGATCCCCCGCACGGTGCAACTGCTGCGTGCGGTCGAAGGATCGCAGCCGCTTGACGTCGTGCTCGATGCGCTCGCGGCGCTCAAAATTGACGTGCTGCCAGAGCACCTGCGACCGTTTTTGGATGTGCGCATTGCGCTCGCGGGCCCCGTACCCGACGTGCGCGCGCAAGTGGAACTAGCGCTTGCGACAACCCCCGTGCGTTTGGTCCGCGTGCATTGCGACAAACCCGAAGGTGCCGACGTCATGCAAGACGCGGCTGGCGCGCTCGTCGACATCGATCCACTCAGCGTGTTTGCGCACCTGCATGAACGCGCCACCGGCGTTGGTGTCCCAGACCACTTGCGCGCGGCGTTTTTGGAGTTGGTGGACAGCGCGCGTGCCGACGGCGGCTCCGCGTGAAGATCCTTACTATCCGCGGCCAAAACCTTGCGAGCTTGAAAGGACACTTCGAGGTCAACCTCGCGAGCGGCCCACTCGCAGCACTCGGGGTGTTTTCTATCGGAGGGCCCGTGGGGTCCGGCAAGTCCACCATTTTGGACGCGATGTGCTTGGCGCTTTTTGGTCGCACGCCACGCTTGTCGGGTCGCGGCGGCGCGCCGTTGTCGGACGACAAACACGCACCACGCAGCAACGACCCGCGCGCGCTCGTGCGTCGAGGCGCGGCGCTGGCGTTTGCGGAGGTGGAGTTTTTGGGTGTGCACGGCACGAGCTATCGCGCACGCTGGCAGGTGCGTCGCGCTCACGGCGCCGCCTTTGGACGCTTGCTTGAAGACGAACACACACTCGTCACCACGAGCGACGATGCGCGCATCGGCGTCACCAACACCGACGTGCGCAAACACATCGTCGACGCATTGGGGCTGTCGTTTGACGAGCTGTGCCGTTGCGTCTTGCTGTCGCAAGGTGGCTTCACAGCGTTTTTGCACGCCCGCCCCGAGGAGCGGGCGAGCTTGCTTGAGACCGTCACGGGCACCGCGATTTACTCCACCATTAGCGTGCTCGCGTTTGATCGGCACAAAAAAGAAAGCGCGGCGCTTGTTGCACTCGAGCGGCAACTTGACGGCTTCGTATGCCTCGATGCACACCAGCTGACGGCGCGCACCGCCGAGCTCACCGACGTGACAGCGGCGCACCACGTCGCGCAACAGCAAGTCGCGGTGTTGGGTGTGCGGGTGCAGCGGCAACACGATCGCGCTTACCATCAGACCGCAAAGGCCGAAGCGACGTCGCGCGTCGCACACGTAGAACAGCAAGCGTTGGTCGCGCAGGAGCGCGCGCAGCAGTGCAGCGATCGCTCGCTCGCGTTAGCGGCTGATATCGAACGCTCACGCGCCCTCGATCAACATCTGACGCAGCTAGCAATCGCCCGCCTTGAAGAAGCGCTCAGCACTGCGCACGCGCACGCCTACGCCAGCCGCGCACGTTTGTCGTCGCTGACGGTGCGGCGCGAGATGCAGCAAGGCGAGCTTGCGTCCGCACGTGCGATCGCCGTGCAGCACCAAACGCTCGGGCCGTTCGTCGACCGCTTGGCAGCAACCATGCGCGAACTCGAGCGGCTGTCGGAGATTGAGCTCGAGCTTGTCGGTGTCGGCGCGCTTGTCGAAAGGCAGCAACAAGACCTCGATGTTGAGCGCGATGCGCGGCGACTCTTGCAGTTTGAGCAATCGCGTGCGCTCGCCCAGCGCCGCGCGCTTCGAACGGCTGCGCCCGCCACGGTGAACGACAGCGCCGTCATCGACGTGCGCGCTGCCATTGCCCAGGTGCGCGCGGAGCACTTCACGCGCGCTCACCTTGCTGACGAGCAGGAGTTGGTGGTTGAGCGACGCGCCCTTGAGCGCCTGCAGCGGATCAGCGAGCGCGCCCACGAGCGTCAGCAGCTGCTCGACGGTGAACCCTGCCCGCTATGCGGTGCGATCGCTCATCCGTTCGCCGCGCACACCGACGACACCGCGCAACTGATGGTGGCGCAGCAGCGCGCAGCAGTCCACGCACTGGCAAGCCGGGCGCTTGTCGCTGCACAACACGCCGCGCTGTACCAAGCGCAGGCAGACGATAGCGCGCACGCTGGCGACACCGGCGTCACGCCCATCGTCGGCCCGATGCGCGCGTGGTCAATGCAACACGTCGATGAGGTGGCAGCGGCATTTGACGCCATCGCAGCGACCGAGCGAGAGACGATTGCACTTGAGGCCCGCGACGCGGTCCACGCAGACATCATCGCCGAGCTGACGGCCAAGCTCGCACTCTTTGCGCGCGACACCGAGGCGCGGCGCGCTGAGCAACTACGATTGCGCGCAAACCTAAGCGATACGCTCGCCGATCTGTGGCTGACCCCACAACCAAACGACCTCGCGGCCTTCACCAAAGACTTGTGCGCACGAGGGAAGTTGTTGCACGGCGCGCGCGCACAGTGCGATCGGCTAACGCAAGCGTTGTCGTCGACAGAGGAGGCGTACCGAGAAGCGCAGCGCGATGCAGCGGTGGCGGATGCGCTGTTGCGCACGGCGGTTGATCGTTTTGAAGCGGTGCGCGAGCAGCATCGTGTGCTGACAAGCGAGCGGCGCGCACTGCTTCAGGGTCAGTCGGTCGCGCAGGTGTGCGCACAACTGCAGACGCAGCAGACCTCGGCCGCGCGCGCCGTCGAAGAACTCAACGCGGCGCTCGCGGGTGCGCAGCAGACCTTGCTGCACCACGACGACGCGCTGCAGCGCCTCGGTGTCGCCCACGAAGACGCCGCGGTCGCACTCGCCCATGCTCAAGAGGCATACGCGAACAGCGCCGAAGCGCGCGCGCGCTTGATGCAACTGCTCGCCGACGACGCCGCGGCCCGGCAGCAGCACGCGCAGTTGGCGCCGCAGTTGGCGGCGCGCGGGCGTGCTGTTCAAACTTGGGGTGAGCTCGCGGCGCTCATTGGCTCTCACGACGGCGCGCGCTTTCGCGTGTTCGCGCAGAGCCTGACGCTCGATGTGTTGATCGGCCACGCCAACGGCCACCTCGCGAGCCTAGCACCGCGCTATCGGCTCCGGCGTGTCGAGGACGCGCGCGCCCGCTTGGAGTTGTGTGTCGTTGACGGCGAGGCGGGCGACGAGCGTCGCTCGGTAGCGTCGCTGTCTGGGGGCGAGACGTTTTTGGTGTCGCTCGCGTTAGCGCTCGGGCTGTCGTCGTTGTCGGTGACGCGCGCGCGTGTGCAGTCATTGTTTATCGACGAAGGGTTTTCAAGTTTAGACCCCGACACGCTTGAGGTCGCGCTCGCCGCATTTGAGATGCTGCATTTGGGCGGGCGGCAGGTCGCGGTGATTTCGCACGTGCCAGCGCTGGCGGAGCGGCTCGGGTCGCAGGTGCGCGTGTTGCCGCTCGGCGGTGGACGCAGCCGCGTCGAAGTCCGCGCCGGCTGAGCATGGCTTGCGTCGCCAACGTCGCCACGCGCCCATCACACAGGCGCAAACGCGCCGGTGGCCTGGTTGAGCACGCTCAAGTTCCCGGTGGCGATGTCAAAGTACACGCCGTGCAGCGACACTCGGCCCTTCGCCTCCAACGCTTGCACGCAGGGAAACGTCCGCAGGTTCGCAAGTGACGTCTTGATGCCCTCGATCTCTAGCGCCGTGCGCAGTGTGCCCGGCAGCGCCTCAGGCTGCGCGGCCTGCACGGCGGCGCGCGCTCCATCCAAGATGGACATCCAGTTGCGGATGAACTGCGCTTCGGTCTGGCGCACGGCGTCGTGCTCAAGGCACGCGCGCACACCGCCGCAGCCTGAATGCCCCATCACCACAATGTGCTTGACGCGCAAGTTGAGCGCGGCGAACTCGAGCGCGGCCGACACGCCGTGATACTTGCCGGTTGTTTCATAGGGCGGCACCAAGTTCGCGACGTTGCGCACAACGAACAATTCCCCCGGCATCGCGGAAAAAATCGTCTCCGGGTCCACGCGGCTATCGCAACACGACACCAACATCACGTCAGGCGTTTGGCCATCGGCCGCCAAGGTTTCATAGTGGTCCTGGTGCGGTGCAAAGTGACGGAACTTGAAGCGTCGAAATCGGTCTGCGAGGTGATCCGGGAAATTGCTCAATTCGCAACCTATCTGTGAGTGCCGCGCGATCCTCCACAACCGTCGTCCCTTTCGCAACGCCCAATCGAAGCCGAGCGAACGCTCTTCGAGGCGCCGCTGGGTGTGCTATCCGCGGGGCATGAGTCGCGTGAACTGTGACGTGGTGGTGGTCGGAACGGAGCTGTGCGGTCTCGTGGCTGCGGCGTTGGTCTCGCACGTCGGAGGCCGTCGCGTCGTCGTGGTTGACGATGGCGATCCGCAAGACGCGTTGCCGCTCGGTGATCGACTGGCGCCGATCGCAGCGACGTGGGTGCGCTTGGCAAGTACGGGGCCAGCCGCACAAGTGTTTGAAGCGGTCGGCCTCAAACAAGACGCGCGTCGGGTGTTGGGGGATGCGCAAGCGATTGGAATTTTGGACGACCCCGACACGCGCTTGCTGTTGTTTGTCGATGCTGACAAGCGCAACAAGGAACTTGAGCGCGTGTTCGTCAACGACCACGCCGCGATCGCAGCGGCCCTGGCAGCGCCGAGCAGCGACGCACGCTACGGCTACCTCGCAGAGGTCGCTCACGTCCACGAAGATGGTTTTTTCGAGAAGCGACGGCATCAAAAGCGCATCGCGCTACTTGGCCATGCCGTGACCATGGATGCCCCCGATGCTGCGATGCGCGCGGCCCTCGCGCTACCGCTTGGCGTTGCACTCGCGCAGCTCGTGCCATTTGTGCAGGGCAGGGGCAACGCTGCCGTCGACGGTACTGCGGGTGTGTTGGCGCTGCAGCACGCGCAGGCGGGCGCGTACACGCACGCCCGAGGTGGACTTGGACCGCGCGCGGCGTTGCGCGATGAGCTGTTGCGGCAGATTGTCGGACACGGCGGTGAGTATCTGAAGGAGCGCGTCGACTCCATCGACGGCGACGGCAAAACCATCAGCGCGCTCAACGTCACCGGCAGCAACACCTACGTGGCCAAGGTCGTCATCGATGCCACCAGCCGTCGAGACCTGTCAGCGCGTTTGGCCGCGGGGCGCCGCACCGACAAGCTCAAGGCAAGTGAACACAGCGTGCGCCACGCCGACGACGCGGTCAGCGTGCGCTGGTTGGTGCCGCGCGCGGTCCTGCCGCGACCGTTGCCGTCGATGTCGCTGGTGTTGCGCGCTGCACCCGCACGCGCGGCGGTGGTCGGCGTCTACCTCGGCGCGCCACTCAAAGAGGGCCAACGCGGCGGTGGCGTCGACGACAGTTTCGTCGCGGTCGTCGCTTCGACGCTGTGCGAAACGGGTGCTGCGCAGGTCGCGGCGCAACACCTCGAAGCCACGCTGGATGCGCTACTGCCGTTTGCAAGCGCCCAAGTGCGTGCGCGTGACGTCGTCGCCGGCGCGATTGCACGTTGCGCGCTGCCGCAGTGGTTCGTGGACGGTCCCGCGGAGCACCCCTACGGAGGCCGTCGACCACAGACCGCGTTTAAAAACCTCGTGCGCGCCGGGCGCGATGTGGTCCCGGGTCTAGGGCTTGATGGCGAGATCGTCTCAGCGCGCGCCGTCGCACACGTTGTTGAGCGCATGCTCGGCGTCGGTCAAAAGCAAGCAGCATGAACGACGCGTGAAGTTCAATCGCGCGTTGACTGCGATACACTGTGCCCGCGTGCAGTTGGTCCAACCGCTGTCGGCGTTCGCTGACTCGACGTCACGCGAGCTGACCCACTAGCCGTCGAGAGCGCGCGCTCGCTCGACAGCATGCACGCCCTTCACCATTTCGAGCGCCTTGACGATCTTGCGCAACTGGTCGAGGTCGGCGATGCCGCACTTAAACGTGTTGACCGCTTGGCCGTCGGGACCGGCTTTACAGTTGGCCTCCATGATGTTGACCGCGCTTTTGGAAAACACCCCGGACAGATCCGCCAACATGCCCTCGCGGTCGTCGGTGACGATGCGCAAGGTGATGGCGCGCGAAAAGCTCGTGCTGGCATCCCAGCTGACGTGGATGCGCCGCTCGGGATCTAAGTCGAGGACCTTGTCGCAATTGCGCCGATGCACCGTCAGGCCCCGGCCGCGCGTGACAAACCCGACGATGGGGTCGCCTTTCACCGGTGAGCAACAGCGCGCGTAGTACACGAGCATGTCCTCGATGCCCTCGATCTTCACGCCGCTGGCGTTGCGGCGCGAGACGCGTTCGATGAGCTCGGCAAGCCGGTTCTTTTTCGGCGCCGGCTCGGGCGGTTTTTCGCGCAGTTCGAGCGGCAGCACGCGCTCCACCACCATATTGGGCGACAGCTTGCCGTAGCCAACCGCGACCAAGATGTCCTCGAGGTTTTGGTAGCGCTCGGTGACGAACTTCTCGACCAACTTGTCGGTGAGGTGCTCTTTGGGGCTTTGTTGGTAGCGCTTGAGCTCGCGCTCTAACAGCTCGCGGCCGATGACGACCGCTCGATCGCGCTCCGCCCCGCGCAAGTGCGCGCGGATCTTATTTTTGGCGCGAGACGTCTTGGCGAACTCCAGCCAGTCCTTGTTGGGCCGCTGCTGCTTGTTCGTCAGGATCTCACAAGTGTCGCCGTTTCTGAGCACGTAGCGCAACGGCACGATGCGCCCGTTGGTCTTAGCGCCCGCGCAGTGCATGCCGACGTCGCTGTGGATGGCGAACGCGAAGTCCACCGGCGTCGCCCCGCGTGGTAACTCGATCACGTCGCCGGTGGGTGTAAAAATGTACACTTCATCTGCAAAGAGTTCGAATTTCACACTATCTAAAAACTCGGTCGGATCTTTGAGATCGCGCTGCCAGTCCATCAGGTGGCGCAACCACTGAAAGCCCGCGTCACCGGACGCGCGCGCGGGCAAACTGCCGCCCTCTTTATATTTCCAGTGGGCCGCGATGCCCTCTTCGGCAACCTCATGCATTTCAGGCGTGCGGATCTGGATCTCGATGCGCTCAGCCTTCGGCCCGATCACCGTGGTGTGCAGCGATTTATAACCGTTGGGTTTCGGCATCGCGATGTAGTCTTTAAATCGTCCTGGAATCGGTCTCCATATCCCATGAATGTGCCCCAGTGTTTCATAGCACTGGCCGACGTTGTCGACGATGACGCGAAACGCGATCAGGTCGTAGACCTCCTCAAACGCCAAGCTCTTGCTCGCCATCTTTTTGTGGATCGACCAATAGTGCTTCGGCCGGCCACTGACCTCGAGGGCTTTGATGCTCGCCTTCGTCAGCGCGTCGTTGATTTGGCCGGTGACGTCGGCGATGAACTTCTCGCGGCCTTTTTTGGTGCTGCCGAGCTTGTGGTCGAGCTCACCAAACTCGCGCGGATGGATATAGCGAAAGCTCAGGTCCTCGAGCTCCATTTTGATCCACGAGATCCCCAAGCGGTTTGCGAGCGGGGCGTAGATATCCATGGTCTCTTTGGCGATCGACTCCTGCTTTTCAGGCTTCATGTGCTCAAGCGTGCGCATGTTGTGCAGACGGTCCGCCAACTTCACCAACAGCACGCGGATGTCGCGGCTCATGGCGACGAGCATCTTGCGAAAGTTCTCCGCGAGCTTTTCGTCGGCGGTGTTGAACTTGGTTTGCCCGAGTTTGGTCACGCCATCCACGAGGTTGGCGATGTCTTTGCCAAACAGCTCCTCCACTTCTTCAAGCGTTGCAAGCGTGTCTTCCACGGTGTCGTGCAACAGGCCCGCGACGATGCTGGCTTCGTCAAGCTTGAGCTGCGCCAAGATGCCGGCGACAGCGAGCGGGTGGATCAAATACGGCTCGCCGGTCTTGCGCACCTGGCCGGCGTGTACCTTGGCGCAATACACGTAGGCTTTTTTGATCAGGTCGACGTCCGCGTGTGCGTGGTACGCGGTGACGGCGTCCAAAATGTCGTTGAGCCGCAGCGTGGGGGGAGCGTTCATGGTCTACCGGGAGTGTACTGTTTCGATCGCGAAGTGCGTAATTTCCTACGCACAGATCACGAGACGCACCCACGGAAATTCACCAACCTTGGGAGGTGAACAAAGTAATTCACCGACCTTGCGAGGTCTGACGACGGCGCGTCGCAGCTTACGGCGCGTCGCCGCTTACGTCGCGTCGGCGGGCGAGCGTGTCAGCGACAGGGCGCGCCGCACCCCCACGACGCTGATCCACAACAACACACACATGACATTGATGACGCCGAGCAGCCGGCTCGGCCCGCCGCACGCCACGCCGATGCGAAACGCCGCAAAGCTCAGCATGCCGACGTTGCTCAGTGCTGCCATGGCCCAAGCACCTCCAGCTGATCGCCGCTGCGCG